>NZ_JBSFTE010000026.1:0-93868 GCF_053590565.1 Micromonospora sp. NPDC003197
GCGTAGAGAACTCACATGATCGACAATCCCGTGCCTGTTTGCTACCCCTGAACAGCTACTTGGGCTGCACACGCCCTACTGACGGTCTCTCTAAGTAGACCGGACGCGGTGGCCGCCACCGACCGGCTCGGATCGAGGCCGCAATCATCTATCGCTGGCGGTGGAGCGCTCGTAGAGCCAGGTGAACCTGTCGATACGCCATAGTTGTACGACGACCACCAGGGTGCCCCCGAAGACCGTCGGCCAGACCTCCAACTGGACCAGCCCCCAGGCCAGCAGCCCGAACCCGGCGAGTCCGGTCAGTACCAACAGGCGTAGGACACTCTGGTGCCCCTCGGGCAGCCGGCCACCGCGCTCAGCCCAGAGTCGTTCTCCGTAGATGCCCTTCGCCGTCCAGGTCCGGGGCTCGTCCACCGGCGGGAACACATGCGGGTTGATCCAGAGCCAGACGACGACCATGGCGATCGGGACCAGACACCACCAGCCGATCCAGGTCCGGCTCCAGATCCCCAACAGAAGCGGGGGAATGGCAGCGAACCGGGTCCACACGCTCCACGGGTTGGCGTGTCGCCGCCACCCTTCATCGTCCATCCGGAAGGCTCGGGCGATCAGCTGCACCGGATTCATTGGACCTCCGGTGGCGGCGAGAACTGGTGGAGGGACGGGGTAGGGGAGCCCTCGGTGAAGAGTCCCCGGGTGAGCAACTCGGTGCCGGTCTGACCGATCCGGACGACACCATCCGGGGCGAACGGATCCGCGCCCAGGTGCCGGGCCAAATGCGCACGCAAGGCCAGTCCACCCAGCTCCATGCAGACCAGCAACGCCGCCCGTAGCTCGGGTTCGGTCGATCGGCGGATGTGCCCGGTCTCCTCGCCGAGGGCCAACACCCGTGCGGTCTCGTTCACCAGCGCGTCGAACAGCGCGGCACTTCCGGCGGTTTGTTCGACCATCGAACGGGTCAGGTAGCCGAGTACGGAGGTGCTGGCGCGCAGAGTGTGCGGCAGGCGGGTCGGGTCGCCGTCGACCTCCCGCCAGGCGGCCTTCGTGAACGCCAGAACATACGCGTCGCAGGCGTCGACCAGACCCTGTTTCGAACCGAAGTGGTGTACTACGAGACCAGCCGACACCCGGGCGTCGAGGGCGATCCGTCGTACGGAAGTGGCGGCGATGCCGTCAGCGGCGAAGCGTTTCAGTGCGACGTCGCGGATGCGTGCCCGGGCAGTCAAGTCACCTTGCGGATCCACGTGGCGAGCCTTGCGCCCCCGCCAGGCGACTGTCAAAGCGTTCAATTTCCTGCACAGTTGTTCAGCCCGGTCGGTGAATCATCGGCGGGAATCGGGGTATGCGATGTGGATGCGGGTACGGGAAATCGAGGACGGTCAACGGCGGACGCTGGTGGTGGTCTGTGACCGGGGTGAGGAGGCGGTGGGCACCATCCAGGCTGCCATAGGCGAGTACGACCTCCGCGCCGCCCAGGTCACCGCAGTGGGTGGCTTCCGGTCCGGCGAACTCGGCTACTTCGACCCTGCCATCCACGACTATCTGATGATCCCGATCGATGAGCAGGTGGAGGTGCTGTCCCTGCTCGGTGACGTGGCAGAGCAGGACGGTCAGCCCAAGCTGCACGTACACGCGGTCTGCGGCCGGCGGGACGGGTCGACGATCGGCGGCCACCTGTTGCGGGGTGAGGTGTGGCCGACCCTGGAGGTCGTTCTGACCGAGGTGGCCCCGTCGTTGGCCAAACGCTTCGACCCGGAGATCGGGCTTGCCCTGCTCACCCCCGACCTGCCTGGCTGACGGTCGCCGGTCACCGCCCGGCAGCCGTCAACCAGCGTCGAGCAGTCGACGAACCTCCGGGGCGGCCGGATGGTCGGGGGCCAGGGCGAGAAAGCGCCGGAGAGTCGGGACGGCTGCTGTGCTATCGCCTGCCCGCTGGGCGAGCCCCAGCATCAGCAGCGCCTCCGGTGCGTCCGGCCGGCCGGCGAGCACCTGCCGGGCGACGTCCTCGGCGGGTGTGGGCTGTCCGGCGCGGATCAGCGTGAAGGCCAACCGCAGCCGGATGTCGTCGTCGGGCCGCTGGGCCAGCGCGGTCCGGTAGACGTCGGCCGCGGTGGCGTACTCGCCCTGCTGCTCAAGGGAGCGGGCGAGGGTGAGCTGCGCCGGCACCGGGTCAGTTGCGGGCGGGTCGGGCGTGGGCGCGGCGGGTGACGTCACGGCGACCGCCCCGACGAACGCGACGAGACTCAGCGCACCCACATTCCAGAGCAGCCGGGCACGTTTGAGGAGTCGGGACGACGGGCCGGACCGGAGTGGGGGAGCGCGATGCCGCTCCGACCGCCGGTGGGGCCGTATCGCTGCCACCACGACCGCCAGGAGCACGAGCGCCGGCACCACCCAGAGAAGCAGTCCGAGCCCACGGTTCGGTGGCGTCGCCAGCACCTCGGGTCCGTACCGCTCGGCGAAGTATGCCCGCACCTCGTCGGGGCTGCGACCGTCGGCGAGTTGTGCGGCGACCACGTCCCGCATCGCCGCCGCGATCGGAGACCGCGAATCGGCCACCGACTCGCCCGCGCACGCCGGGCAGCGTAACCCGGCGGCGAGGTCCCGCACCGGGTCGGGTGCGCCAGCGCCGCTGGTCGAGCGCCAGGTCGCGAGGCCCGCACCGGCGACGAGTGCGACCAGCATGGCGACGGCGACGACCCGGCGGTACGTCATGTCGCCAACAGCGGTGCCACCCGCTGCTCCAGCCACTGTCGGGTGATCTGCCCCTGTGCCCAGTGCACCACCCGCCCCGTCCGGTCGATGACGAAGGTCTCCGGTACTCCCCGGGCTCCCCAGTCGACCGCAGTGCCGCCCGTCGGATCGGCCAGTACGAGGAGATCTTCGGCGCCCGTCTCGCGCAGCAGGCTCCGGGTAGCCTCGTCGCTGTCTCGTACGGCCAGGCCGACCAACTGGAGGCCCTGCCCGGACCAGCGCCGTTGCGCCTCGACCAGGAGCGGCAGCTCGGCTCGGCACGGGGCACACCACGAGGCGAACACGTTCACCAGCACCACCCGGTCGGGTAGTTTCGCGAGGTCGAAGTGGCCATCGTCGAGCGTACGTCCGGCCAGTGCCGGCGCGGCGGTGCCGGGTGTACGAGTGACCGGTCCCCGGTCGGCATCCGCCTCGCCCGAGGGCGAGCGATGCAGACCGACGGCCAGCGTGAGGCCGAGCGCGCCGACACAGAGCAGCGTGCCAAACACGGTCAGCCAGCGTCGCCGCGACGACCGGGAGCCGAGGGCGGTCTGCGTCATCGCCGGCTGACCTCCCGAAAGTCGACGGGGATCGAGCCCGATTGGCCGGTCGTGACCGGTTGCGTCGATGTGGGCCGGGAGCGTCGACCGATCGCCAGCAGGCCACCGAGTACGGTCAGTGCGCTGCCGGCCCAGAGCACGCTGATCAGCGGGTTGACGGCCAGCCGTACCGTGGCCCGGCTGCCGTCCGGCGACACGGCCAGGAGCGTCGCGTAGTGGTCGCGCAGCAGCCCGGATCGGATGCCGGGGACGCTGACCGTCATGTCCCAGGCGGGGAAGTAACGCAACTGGGGCCGGAGACTATCGGCGACCTTGCCGTTGGTGGTCAGCACGAGTTGGGCGGTCACGCGCATGTCCGCACTGCCGCCCTGACGCTCGACTGCGGCCAGCCGCACCGACGTTGCGCCGGCCGAGATCGACTGGCCGACGGTGATCTCCTGTTCTGTCGTCCGGGAATAGGCGGACGAGGCGGCAATCCCCACCGTCACCAGGGCGATACCGGTGTGTGCCAGCAGCCCGCCGAGGGCGCGTCGACCCGCGAGAAACTCTCGGATCCGTCCACCGGAGGGCCGAGGTGCGCGACTGGTGCTTCGGGTTGTGATGGCGATGCGACGTACCCGGGTGGCCAGCATCGTTCCGGCACCGGTCAGGACGAACGCGGCACCGCCGAAGGCGGCGAGTACGAGCACACCGGGCCGGCTGATCAGACCAACGGTCGCGACTACCGCCAGGCCGACGTAGCCCGGTACGGCCAACCGGCGCAGGTTCTCCCGATCCGGCCCGGACTTCCAGCGCAACAGGGGGGCGATTCCCATCAGGACGACGACCGCGACGGCCAGCGGAACCGCCGTCTGGTGGAAGTACGGCGGTCCGACGGCGGTCCGGACCCCGGTCAGCGCCTGCGCGACGAGCGGGAAGACGGTGCCGATCAGTACCACGGCGGCGAGGGTGGTGAGCAGGACGCCGTTGCCGAGCAGCGTGGTCTGGCGGGACAGCACCGGACCGGTCGCCGGGACCGAGGGCGTGGCAGCGGGCACCGATCGCGCTCGCCACCCGATCAGGGTGACCACACCGACCGCCGTCACCAGCACGAACCCCAGCAGCATCGGCCCGAGCGCCGACTCGGTGAAGGCGTGCACACTGTCCATCGACCCGGACCGGGTCAGGAAGGTGCCGACCAGGACCAGGAGGAAGCTGGCGCAGGCCAGGCTGACGTCCCAACCGGCCAGCGGTGGTCGACGTCGGGACATCAGCGTGGCGTGTAGGAAGGCAGTGGTCGTCAACCAGGGCAGCAGGGAGGCGTTCTCCACCGGATCCCACGCCCAGTAGCCGCCCCAGCCCAGGACGGCGTACGACCACCAGGCCCCGAGCGCGATGCCGGCGGTCAGCAGGGACCACGACAACAGGGCCCAGCCGCGTGCCGCCCGTAGCCATGGCGTACCCGACCGGCCGAGCAGGAGGGCGGCGATCGCGTACCCGAACGGGATCACCAGCCCGATGTAACCGGCGTACAGCAGGGGCGGGTGCAGTCCCATTGCCGGATGTTCCTGGAGCAGCGGATTGGGGCCGGGACCCCCGTCGGGCGGGGCAGTGACGGTGCGGAACGGGTTGGCGGCGAAGTAGGTCAGGGCGAAGAAGAACACGCTGACCGCGCTGACCACCGTCATCGCCCAGGACTGGAGGGCGGCGCGGGTGCGTGGCCCGGGGCGGGACAGCAGGGCGGAGTATCCGCCGAGGATCAGCAGCCAGAGCAGCAGTGAGCCGTCCAGGGCGGACCACAGGCTGGTGATCGTGAAGTACGTCGGCACGTGCCGGCCGCCGTTCTCGGCCACGAACCGGATGGTGAAGTCGTGGCTCAGCAGCGCCCATTCCAGGGCCCCGCAGGTGAGTACGGCGGCCAGCAGCGCCGTGCTGGTGGCGATCCGAGCGGGCCGGCGGGCAGCCGATCCGGTCAAGGCGACGCGGAGCCAGAACAGGGTGGCGGCGGTCGCTGCGGCGAGACCACCAGCGAGAGCCGCCGTGCCGATGGTGCCGATCATCCCGCCACCGGCGGTGCGGACGGTGCCCGGTATTCGTTGCCGTGCCGCACGATCACCTGATCGGAGCGGAAGACGCCGTCGGGCCCGAGTACCCCCTCGACGACGGCACCCTCTCCTTCCCGGAACGTTGCCGGAGGTGCTCCCTGCTGCAGGACGGTCACCTCGTGGCCGTCCTCGGCGAGCCGGAACACGGTCCGTCCCTCGTCGTGGTGGACCGAGCCGGGCACGACCATGCCGCTGAGTCGTACCCGATCCTGGGCCGTGGTCGGGTCGGCGGTGACCTCACCAGGGGTGCGGTAGTAGCGCAGGGTGCCGCTGAGGCCGCTGGCCACCAGCAGACCGACGGCGGCCAGCAGGATGGCGAAGGTGGCGTATCGGCTCCGGCGGTCCGATCTCATCGGTGCTTCCGGCCAACCCGGGCCAGCGTTCGGGTCGCCGGCCGGTCGGTCTCAGCCCGGTCTTCCGGCGCGTCCTGGGCCTGGTCTTCCAGGGTGGCGACCCGGCATAGGAAGACCCAGCTGGCGCCGACGGTGCAGGCGAGCACGCTCAGCAACAATGCGATCCCCATCAGCAGTTCGATGGGTGGCTTGCCCGGTGCGAGCACGGTGGCCGGTTGGTGCAGGGAACGCCACCAGACGACGGACCAGTGCACCAGCGGTACCAGGGCGAAGCCGCCGATGCCCAGCCGGGCGGCGCGATATGCGGCCCGGTGTGCGGCGGGTTCATCCCCGCCGGCCGTGTGGTGCCGCGTGGTGAGGCAGGCGGTGTAGACCAGCAGCAGCAGAACGGTGCTCACCAGGCGGGGATCCCAGGCCCACCAGGTGCCCCAGACCAGTTGACCCCAGACGGCACCCAGGACGATGGTGAGGGCGGTCAGGGCCACCCCGATCTCGGCTGCGGCCCGTGCGCACCGGTCCCACCGCAGGTCGCGGCGGATCAGGTACGCGATGCTGGTGACCAGGACAGCCGCGAACGCGAGGTACGCCGTCCACGCCGCCGGTACGTGCAGGTACATCAGGCGTTGGGCGTCCCCCTGGACGTGATCCGGTGGCGCGATCAGTAGGCCGGTGGCGAGGGCGGCTCCGGCGAGACCCGCAGTAGCCCAGCCGAGGGTGCGCCGATCAGCGGCAGCTCGGGGGCCGGAGGTGAGCGGAGTGCGGTTCGCTCCTCGCATGGTCGTCCCCGTTCGTGTCCGGTCGTCCGCGCCTGGCACCGGTACGGCTACTGTCCGCCAAGTTATCGCTATTTATGCCGTTTCACGGCGGAATCGAGTTATAGGAACTTTTAGGGGGTATTGACCATAAGCTGCTTCCGATGGAGGAGGCAGAGCGTCGGGCGGCCATGAGGACGGCGGATGGACGGACGGTTCGGTCACCGAGCCGAGCCTCGGTGACCGTCGTGCTGGTCGCCGCCCTGGTCCTGACCAGCTGTGCTGGCGACACGCCATCCACCCTGGACCCGGCTGGATACGGGGCCCGCCGCGTCGAGGGACTGTGGTGGCTGCTGTTCTGGATCTCCGTCGCGGTCTTCGCCGAGGTGCTGTTGCTGCTTGGCTGGGCGCTACTGTTTCGGCGCGGCGCGAAGACCAAGGTACGCCGGGGCGACCCGGTCCGGTTCGTTGCGGTGGCCGGGGCCGGTATCCCCCTGATCATCCTGGTCACCGTCTACGGCTTGGGCCTGCGTGAGCTGGCCGCCCTGGGCGACGGTCCGGACGATTCGGCGACGACGGTCGACGTGACCGGCCACAAGTGGTGGTGGGAGGTGCGCTACGCCGGCCGGTCCGGGGCCACCGCCAACGAGATCCACATACCGGTCGGTGAGCAGGTACGGGTGCGACTGCGTACCGCCGACGTCCTGCACAGCTTCTGGGTGCCGGAGCTGATGCCCAAGACCGACCTGATCGCAGGGAAGACCAACGAGACCTGGCTGCACGCGGAGCGGCCCGGTAGCTATCGGGGCCAGTGCGCGGAGTACTGCGGTCTGCAACACGCGCACATGAGCCTGCGGGTCGTGGCGCAGCCCCGGGCTGAGTTCGACGCTTGGCTGGCGAAGTTGGACGCACCCGCGGCCGAACCCCGTACCGAGGCACAGCGGCTGGGACAGGTGGCCTTCACCCAGGGCACCTGCGCCGCCTGCCACACCGTACGAGGCACCACGGCCAACGGGACGGTCGGTCCGGACCTGTCCGATGTGGGAGCCCGGTGGAGCCTGGGCGCCGGCACACTGCCCAACGATCCGGGACACCTGGGCGGCTGGATCGCCAACGCCCAGGTCAGCAAGCCCGGCAACGCCATGCCACCGCAGCCGGTGCCCGCCGCGCAACTTCCGAACCTGATCGCCTACCTCGAATCGCTGCGGTAGGCGTCCGTACCCCGGAAGGGAGGAAACGTGTCCACGGTCGCCGAGCTACCCGCAGGGGCCGGCCCCGCGCCGGCCGAGCAGTTGGCTGCCCGCTGGGAGGAACCCCAGACGGTACGGGCCTGGTTCACTACCGTGGACCACAAGCGCATCGGTCGGCGTTACCTGGTGACCGCGTCGGTGTTCTTCAGCCTGGCCGGGGTCAGCGCGATCCTGCTGCGCACCCAACTGGCCGGACCAGAGGCCGGACTGCTGTCGCCGCAGGAGTACAACCAGCTCTTCAGCATGCACGGCACGGCGATGATCTTCCTCTTCGCCACCCCGATGCTGTTCGGGTTCGGCAACTTCCTCGTGCCGTTGATGATCGGTGCCCGGGACATGGCGTTTCCCCGGCTCAACGCCTTCGGCTACTGGGTATTCCTCTTTGCCGGGGTGTTCATGTGGGCCAGCCTGCCCGCTGGGGCCGCGCCCAACGGCGGCTGGTTCGCCTACGTGCCGTTGACCGACGAGGCCAACAGTCCCGGTCTGCACCTGGACGTCTACACGTTGGGCCTGCTCTTCCTCGGCATCTCGACCACCGCCGGGGCGATCAACTTCATCGTCACCGCGCTGAAGCTACGCGCCCCCGGCATGTCCCTGAACCGGGTGCCGATCTTCGTGTGGGCGATCGTCGCCACCTCGTTCATGGTGCTCTTCGCGCTGCCCGCACTGAACCTCGACAACGGCCTGCTCTTCCTGGACCGCCGCTTCGGCACGCACTTCTTCGACCCCGACGCCGGCGGTAACGTGCTGCTCTGGCAACACCTGTTCTGGATCTTCGGACATCCGGACGTCTACATCATCGTGATGCCGGCGCTGGGGATCGTCTCGGCGGTGCTCCCGGCCTTCTGTCGGCGCGGCCTGGTTGCCTATCCGCTGGTCGTACTGGGCGTCGTGTCGATCTCGATCATCTCGTTCGGGGTGTGGGCGCACCACATGTTCGCCACCGGACTACCCCAGCTCTCCCTGAGCTTTTTCAGCGCGGCCAGCTCCATCATCACCATCCCCTCCGGCCTGCAACTCTTCGCCTGGCTGACTACCATGCTGCTGGGCCGGCTGGTGATGCGAGCGCCCCTGCTCTTCGTCATCGGATTCATCGTCACCTTCGTGATCGGCGGCTTCACCGGGGCGATGTTCGCGCTGACCGCGTTCGACCAGCAGGTGACCGACTCGTACTTCGTCGTTGCGCACTTCCACTACGTGCTCTTCGGCGGCGCGGTCTTCCCGATCCTGGCGGCGATCTACTTCTGGCTGCCGAAGATCACTGGTCGGATGTTCAACGAGCGGCTGGCCCGATGGGCGTTCTGGCTGATCTTCATCGGCATGAACGTCACCTTCTTCCCGATGCACCTCTCCGGGCTCTTCGGCATGCCCCGCCGGGTCTACACCTATCCCGAGGGACTCGGCTGGGACCCGTGGAACCTGCTCGCCACCGTCGGGGCGTACGTCCTGGCGGTGGGCCTGCTGCTGGTGCTGGTCGGGGTGGTCCACGCGCTGCGGCGTGGCCAGCCGGCCCCCGACGACCCGTGGGGCGGTGACACCCTGGAGTGGGCAACCAGTTCCCCGCCCGCCCCCTACAACTTCCCGGTACTGCCCGAGGTGCACAGCCTGCATCCGGTCTGGGATCCCCGGACCGGTGAATCCATGGCTGCCGGGGCGCCCGAGGCCCGGACCCTGGTCGACGGTCGGCAGACCATCCGTACCAGCGAACTGGATGCCCGCTACGAGCAGTCGATCGAGATGCCGGAGGCGTCGTTTCGTCCACTCGTCGCCGCGACCGGGCTTCTGGCCATCTTTGGTGGCCTTCTCTTCGGCTGGTACTGGGTGGCGGCCGGCGGTGGTCTCCTGCTCGCCCTGACCATGCTCGGCTGGCTGTGGCCGCCGGAGGAGTCGACGGGTGGGGCGCAATGGCAACCGTGACCGATCCGGCGGCACTCGCCACGGAACTGCCCGTCGGGCGGTCCACCGGCTGGTGGGGGATGGCGCTGTTCGTCGCCACCGAGTCGACGCTCTTCGCCGCGCTGCTCGGCAGCTACTTCTACCTGCGATTCCAGGCCGGCCCGCAGTGGCCGCCGGCCGGGATCCGCCCGCCGGAACTGTTTCTGCCGCTCATCATGACCGCGCTACTGCTGCCCAGCAGCCTGCCGCTGCTCTGGGCCGAACGGGGAATCCGCAGGGGCCAGCAGTGGCGGCTACGAGTGGGGCTGGCCATCACCATCGCGCTCGGCGCGTCGTTCCTGAGCCTGCAGGCGATGGAGTACGCGGCCAGTCTCCAGGAGTTCACCTTCACCACCGACGTGTACGGCTCGCTGTACTACGTCATCACCGGCTTCCACGGCGCGCACGTCACCATCGGGTTGCTGATGCTGACCTGGTTGCTGGCCGCCGCGCTCCGCGGCAAATTCGGCGTACGTCGGCACGAGCGGGTCCGGATCACCGCGCTCTACTGGCACTTCGTCGACCTGGTCTGGGCGGCCATCCTGTTCACCGTCTACCTGTCCCCACGGCTGTGACCGCCCAGCGGCTGCCCAGCCGTCGGGCGGGTCTCATCGGCGGACTGCTGCTGTGGTTTGGTGTGCTCGGCGGTGCGCTCGCCTGGACAGTGCACCTGCTGGCCGGCTGGAGTATCGACGAACTCACCTGCGCGGCGGGCAGTTCGGAGGTCGCGGGGATGCCCCTGCGGTACGCGATCGGGCTGACCGTACTGATTCCGGTGGCAGCCACGGTCGCCGCGCTGGTGGTCGCCTGGCGGGCCTGGCGTCGTACCGGGTCGCCGGATACCGGGACCCAGGTCACCGGGACACCGGTTGCCGGGCCGCAGGGTTCCGGGCTACCGCGCGCCGGGGGCGTCGGTCATGCGCTGGGCCGGGCCCGGCTGCTGGCCCTGGTCGGCCTGACCTCGAACCTGCTGTTCCTGACCATCATCGTCCTCGGTGGTGTCGCGACCCTGGTGTTCCCGCCATGCCAGCGCTGACCGTCCTCGCCGGAGAGTCCGTGCCGCTCGCCCACGGCGGTACGGACGACGCCGGGCTCTCCGGGGCAGCGCTGGTCGTACTGACCGCCGGCCTGCTGGCCGCCTACGGCCGGGGCGTGCACGAACTGTGGCTGCGGCGTGGGGTGGGGATGGTCGTACCGGCCTGGCGGGTGGCGGCCTTCGTTGTCGGGGTCGCCGCACTGGGCGCCACCCAGACCGGCCCGCTGCACACCGTGGCGGAACGATCGTTCGCCGGTCACATGGCCCAACACATGGTCCTGCTGCTGGTGGTCGGCCCGTTGCTGGCGGCGGGTGCGGCCGGGCTACCGTTCGCCCTGGCCGGCCCCCGATGGCTGCGCCGCCGGTGGGCCCGCTGGCGGGTGGGCGCGATCGGGCGGTGGCTACGCCGACCGATCGTCCTCGCCACGGTGGCCGGTACGACCCAGAGCCTCGTCCTGTGGCTCTGGCACCTGCCGGCACCGTACCGGGCGGTGCTGCGTGACGATGCCCTGCACGCGGTACAACACACGACGTTCGTGGCCGCCGCCTGGCTGCTGTGGTCGACGGTGCTGGGAGCGCCGCGGCATCGCCTGCCCGGTCCGGTCGGGATGCTGCTGCTCTTCCTGACCATGCTGCCCGCTGCGGCGCTCGCCGCCGCGCTCACCTTCGCTCCCGAGCCGCTGTATTCGGCCGGATCGCAGATGACAGCTGGAACACAGACGACAGCCGAAACCCTGGGGACGGTGTCCGTGGACGCCCTCGCCGACCAGCAGTTGGGCGGCCTGGTGATGTGGATTCCGATGGACGTGGCCGTGCTGGTAGCGGCGGTGACCCTGGCGCTGCGCTGGTTCGGCCGCCTCGATCGGCGCAGACCCGCCGGACGGGATCTGACGCCGCCCGAGAACCCCGGCCCTGACCCGTCGCCGCCCGAGAGCCGCGATCCGTCGCCGCCCGACGGCCAGGTAGTGCGGGAGGTGACGAGATGAGGCAGGGACGATTCCTTTGGCCGGTAGGGCTGGCGCTGGTGTTTGTCGCCGCTGCCTGCACCCGGGTGCCGTCACCGCCTCCGCCCGAGGCAGGTAGCGGTTATCCGGAGCGGGGTGCCCGGTTGATCGAGCAGTACGGCTGCGGCAGCTGCCACACCATACCGGGGGTCGATCGGGCCAACGGGCTGGTCGGGCCGCCACTGACCCGGTTCGGTGCCCGTTCCTATGTGGCGGGGGAGCTACCGAACAACGCCGAGAACCTGCGGCACTGGATCGAGGACCCGCAGTCGGTGGAGCCGGGCACCGCCATGCCGGACCTGGGGGTGGGACCGATCGACGCCCAGGACATCGCCGCCTACCTGCTGACACTCGACTGACTGATGAATGCGTGACCGAACGCCGGACGCGGTGACTGACCGCCAGGGGCGACCCGATCGGGACGACCTGTGACACCAACGAGGGGAGTGGAACCGGTGCACGTAACCGGAGGATCCGGCCGACTACCCGGTCGCCGCCAGCGATACCGGGCGCTGACGGTCGTCGCCGTACTGGCCCTGGCTGTTGGACCGGCGCTGCTCGCCCCCGGCCCAGAGCCGAGCCCACCGCCGGTCACCGCCGACCCGACACGGGACCGAGGTGCCCAGCTCTACCTGGAGAGCTGTGCGAGCTGTCACGGACCCGCTGGCGAGGGGAGCCAGCGCGGCCCGACCCTGGTCGGTGTCGGGCCGGCGTCGGTCGACTTCCAACTGCGTACCGGTCGGATGCCGCTGACCCAGGTGCGACCGCAACCGCCGCACCGCGACCCGGTCTTCACCGCGCCGGACATCGAGGCGCTGGTCCGGCACGTGGCCAGCTTTGGTGCTGGCGGGCCGGCGATTCCGCAGGTTGGAGCGGGCGACGTCCGCGTCGGTCGGGAACTCTTCCTGGCCAACTGCGCGGCCTGCCACTCGGCGACCGGAGCCGGCACCGCGCTGACCAACGACCAGGTCGCCCCGGCGCTGGACCGGGCGACCCCGATCGAGGTCGCCGAGGCGGTACGGGTCGGACCGGGACTCATGCCCGCCTTCCCCGACACGGCTCTCACCGACCAGCAGGTCAACGCCCTGGCCGCGTACGTGGGGGTGTTGCAGTCCGACCGGTTGGATCGTGGTGGTGCGGCGCTCGGGCGGCTCGGACCGACCACTGAAGGGCTGGTCACCTGGGTGGTCGGCCTGCTGCTGATTGTGCTCGCCGTCCGCTGGCTGGGCAGCCGGGCGGACCAATGAGCCAACCAGAGCAGCAGTCGGGCGGGCTGACGAGCCAACCAGAGCATGAGCCGGGCGGGCCGGCGAGCCAACCCGACCCACGACCTGATCGGCGTGACGATCGGACCGCGACGCGGTTGATCGCTGGTGCCTTCGCGATCAGCGCGCTCGGCGCGGTCGGCTTCGCGATCGGGTACGTCACCGGTGGCCAGACGCAGTGGGCCGGCATCACCCTCGCGGTCGCTTTCGCCGGCTTGGCGGTCGGTTTGGCGATCTGGGCCCGGAAACTACTGCCCACCGGCGGGTACGTCGAGGAACACGAGCCGTTCGCCTCGTCGCCGGCACAGCGGCGGCTCGCGACAGCAGACCTGGCCAGCCCAGATGACCCGATCCGACGACGCGGCCTGCTCGGCGCGCTGGCGCTGGCGTTGGGGGCGCTCGGTATGGCGGCGCTCTTTCCACTCCGCTCGTTGCTGCCGGCGGGAAGCCGGCGACCGGACCGGGCCCTGCGGGACACCCCGTGGGCGGCCGGGGTGCGGCTGGTGACCGCCGAAGGAAGGCCGGTCCGCCCCGACGACGTGACCGGCGAATCGGTCCTACCGGTCTTTCCCGAGGGGCACCCCAGAGCCGGCGACGGTCCGGCGTTCGTCGTACGTCTCGACCCGGCCCGCTTCGCCGTACCACCACCGGCCGGGGACCTGGCCGGGCTGGTGGTCTACTCGCTGCTCTGCACCCACGCCGGCTGTCCCGTGGGTATCTACCTCAAGGGCACCGGACGGATGCTCTGTCCGTGCCACCAGTCCGCCTTCGATCTGCTCGCCGGTGCGCGCCCGGTCGCCGGGCCGGCGGCCCGGGCCCTGCCCGGCCTGCCGGTCGAGGTCGGGCCGGACGGATTCCTGCGGGCCACCGGCGACTTCACCGCACCGCCCGGTGCCGGGTTCTGGAGCCGACAATGATCGTCGACCGGATGGTACGAGCGTTGGACGATCGGCTGCGGGTTGTCCCGTTGGCCCGTCGCGCCTTGGTCAAGGTGTTCCCCGACCACTGGTCGTTCATGCTGGGCGAGGTCGCGCTCTACTCATTCGTCGCACTTGTGCTGACCGGCGTCTATCTCACGTTCTTCTTTGAGCCAAGCACCGCCGAGCGGGTCTACTCCGGTGCGTACGAGCCGTTGTCGGGTTCGCGGGTCTCGTCGGCGTACGCCTCCACGGTGGAGCTGAGCTTCGACGTACGTAGTGGTCTGCTGATCCGGCAGACCCACCACTGGGCGGCGCTGGTCTTTGTCGGCGCGATCGTGCTGCACCTGCTGCGGATCTTCTTCACCGGGGCGTTCCGTCGACCCAGGGAGATCAACTGGTTGATCGGCGTGACAATGCTGGCGTTGGCGCTGCTCAACGGCTTCACCGGCTATTCGATACCGGACGACCTACTCTCCGGCACCGGCCTGCGGATCATCTACTCGGTGGTCGAGTCGATCCCGGTGGTCGGCACCTGGGTGGCGTTCCTCGCCTTCGGGGGCGAGTTCCCGACCGGGCAGATGATTCCGCGGATGTTCATCACCCACGTGCTCGTGGTGCCGGCGGTGCTGGTCGCGCTGATCTCCGTACACCTGGCGATCCTGGTCCGGCAGAAGCACAGCCAGTTCGCCGGGACGGGGCGTACCGAGCACAACGTCGTCGGATCGCGGTTCTGGCCGAGCTACACGTTGCGTACCCTGGCGCTGCTGGCCTGGGTGCTGGCGGTGCTTTTCGCCCTCGGCGGGTTGGTGCAGATCAACCCGGTCTGGATCTACGGTCCGTTCGATCCGGCCCAGGCGACCGCACCGGCCCAACCCGACTGGTACGTCGCCTGGGGCGACGGTGCCCTGCGGCTCTTCCCGCCGGTGGAGTTCCGGATCGCCGGCTACCTGGTGCCGGCACCGTTCCTGCCCGGTGTGGTGCTCGGCGGTCTCACCTTCGCCGGCCTGTACGCCTGGCCGTTCCTCGAACGTTGGCGGGGTCGGGACCACGCCGTGCACCAGTTGCTGGACCGGCCACGGGATCATCCGGTCCGGCTGGCGGTCGGCGTCGCCGTACTCGTCTTCTATGCCCTGCTGGTCTTCGCGGCGGCGGACGACATCGCGGCCCGGCTGCTGGGGGTTCCACTGCTGGACGTGGTGTCGGTGCTGCGGATCCTGGTGCTGGTCGCCCCGCCGGTGGCCGGGGTGTCGGCCTATCTCGCTGCTTCCGCACTGCGCCGAGCAGCGCCGCGCGCCAAGTCGGGCGACGGCCGGGTGGAACTGTGGGCCGACCCCGACGGGGTCTGGCGATGGGGGTATCGCGAGTCGTCGCGACGACGGCTCGCCGGTAACCGGGGCTTCCGGTCCCAGGAGGAGGCGGCGGCTGCGGCTGGTACGGCCTACCCCGGCCAGCCGGTCGTTGTGGTGTCGCCGCCACCCGAGGCGGTCGGTCCCGGTGCGGTCAGCCGGGTAGCAGGTCGCCTCGGTCGGACCACCGGTTACCTGGCGTTGCTCGTCATCGGTGCGATCCGGTGGCGGCGCGGGCGGCCACGCCAGTAACTGGCGGCGCCCGGAAATAATCTCGCCTACATCGATGTAGAAGTCTTTCCAATTTTCGATGATCTTGGTTGGATAATTTCACACCCGGTCATGTGGAGTGGGAAGAAGGTTCGATGAGGAAGAGATATCTGCGTGGGGGCATGCTGGTCACGGCCGCGGCGATGGTGGCCGCGATCCTGACGCCAGCGACGGCGGCCAGCGCGGCGACGACCATCGTCGACAACGACACCGCCGGCCGCTTCACCGCCAGCGGCAACTGGGGCAGCTCCGCCTGGTCCAGCCAGCGTTACGGAGCGAACTACATGTTCGCGAGCCCGGACACCTCGGGCAGCGACGCGGCCTGGTACAAGGCAGACATCCCCACCGCCGGCAACTACCAGGTCGAGGTCTGGTACCCGGCCGACGCCGGCTACAACGACTCGACCCCGTTCGTTGTGGCCGCCACCGGCGGCAGTCAGACCGTACGGGTCAACCAGCGGACCAACGGTGGCCAGTGGGTGAGTCTCGGGGTGTTCCCACTCGCCGCCGGTGACTACAACGTCGTCGGGGTCAGCCGCTGGACCACCGGCACCGGTTACGTCGTTGCCGACGCGGTCCGGATCACGTCGTCCTCGGGCGGAGGAACCACGTTCTCCCTGCCGCTGCCGCGTACCGCCCTGCCGCGCAGCGAGTACGACGACCCGCACCACGACTACGCGGCGATCGACCTGCCGGTGCCGACCGGCACCGCCGCGTACGCCGTCCGGGCCGGCACCGTCACCCGGATCGACGACAGCTCCTGCGGCCAGGGCATCAACCTCACCGGTACGGACGGCGCGATCTACACCTACTGCCACTTCTCCGCCTGGTCGGTCGCCAGCGGTGCCACCGTCACCGCCGGACAGCGGATCGGCTCGACCGGCAACACCGGCAACTCCACCGGCCCACACCTGCACTTCGGCATTCGGACCGGCACCGTACGTCGTTGCCCGCAGAACTTCCTGCTGGCGCTCTACGACGGGGTCACCCCGCCAGCAGCGACCAGCCTGCCAACCAGCGGCTGCTCCTACTGACGCGGGCCGGCTTCTAGCGCGGGTCGCGGCGGTGTACGGCAGGCACCGTCGCGTCGCGTCCCCTGGTGGTACCGGGTGCGGACTACCAGGGGACGCACTGCGATCAGCACTGTTAAGCGGCCCGAGGAGCACCCATGCCCGGATCGATCTGGACCGGTCCGGCGGCCGACGGTCGTACGTCGAAATCGAAGATCGCAGTCGGCAGGTAGACGGTGGCGCAGGAGTTGGGGATGTCCACCACACCGGAGAAGCGTCCTTCGATCGGAGCGGCACCGAGCAGCAGGTAAGCCTGTTCGCCGCTGTAGCCGAACTTGGTCAGGTAGTCGATGGCGTGCAGGACGGCCCGCTGGTAGGCCAGCTGCGAGTCCAGGTAGCGCTGCTCGCCGTCGAGGGTGACGGAGAGCCCGGAGAACGCCAGCCACTCGCAGTACTGCGGCCCGGTGTTGCCCGGCATGAAGATGGTGTTCTCGCCAACCCCGTACGTCGCCATGCCCCCCTTGATCAGGTCCACGTGCAGGTCGACGAAGCCACTCATCTCGATTGCGCCGCAGAAGGTGATCTCTCCGTCGCCCTGGGAGAAGTGCAGGTCGCCGATGGAGAAGTTCGCGCCGGGAACATAGACCGGATAGAAGACCCGAGTCCCCTTGGTGAAGTTCTTGATGTCCTGGTTGCCGCCGTTTTCCCGGGGCGGCGCGGTCCGGGCACCCTCGGCCGCGACCCGGTCGAAGTCGGCCCCGGTGAGGGAACCCAGGATGGCGTCCTTCGGCTCGGGCGGTAACGCCAACGGCGGTACCCGGTTCGGATCGGTGGCCCGTAGCCGTCCTTCCCGATCGTGCCACCGCGCGAGAAGTTCCGCCGAGGGCGCGGTGCCGGCCAGGCCCGGGTGCATCATCCCGGTGAACCGTACCCCCGGGATGTGCCGCGACGTCGCCGTCTGGCCGGTGAAGTCCCAGATCGCCTTGTAGGCATCCGGGAACTGGTCGGTGAGAAATCCTCCACCGTTCTTCTTGGCGAAGATCCCGGTGTAGCCCCATCCCTGGCCGGCCAACGGGCCGGAGTCCTCCTGGGGGATCGGGCCGATGTCGAGGATGTCGACGATGAGTAGGTCGCCCGGCTCGGCCCCCTCGATGCGGAACGGCCCACTCAGCGCGTGTACGACCGACAAGGGGGCATCCCGAATGTCCTCCGCCGAGTCGTCGTTGCGCATGGCACCGTCGAACCATTCGCGACAGTCCACACGGAAGGAGTCACCCGGTTTGACACTGACCACTGGCGGAATGTCGGGATGCCACCTGTTGTGACCGATCTTCTCCTGGTCGGTGAACTTCTTCGACGAGTCCAAGGGAAAGAGGTTCTTGGGCATCGCTGATTCCTCCTGTTGGCTCCCGCGCTTTCCTCCTGATAGCCCCCGAGCTGGGTGCTCCTCGCCTGGGTGACGACGTCATCCGGCGTGGGTCACGGTCGGGGCAGACGGGCATGACCGGGATGCCTGGGCTGCCGCCGTACCGGCTGAGACCGGGGCGGAACGCGCCTCACCACCTCGGGTCTCTCCGCGCTTCGCTGGGCATGGTCGATCGCCCTGGTCAGCGACTGTGGAGTACGGGCGAGCATCGGCGTCGAGAAGACCCGGTCGGCATGGTCCCCACAGACCACGCAGTTGGTCTGCGCAGCCGCGGTGCCGATCGGATAGGTGACCTCGAAGTTACCGTCCTGCGGGCACCGGTATTCGTATTTGGCCATCTTCACCCCATTCCCGCCAGGAAACCTCGGCGCCCCAGTCACCCGCCCGCCCGACGGCGTGCCGCGACCCTGGTGCACGCCGGGCCGGCAGGTACGCAAGGCGCGGACAAGGAAAGCATGAAAGCCCGACGAGTGACGGCGCAGTCGAACGCGGCAAGTCGTGACTGCTGTGACCAGGGTGACGGTGCGAGTACGGGGGAGGGATGCGCGGATGCCTAGATGATTGAGTCCTAAATCCCTGCTGGTCAATGGTCGTATGCGATGAGTGATCTTGGGTTGGGTGCGCCGATGTTGGTGTTGTGCCAGATCACAGCGGCCAGGGCGAGTAGGCGTTGACCGACGCGGGCGAACAGGCCGTCGTGTCGGCGGGCTCCGTGTCGTTCCAGGGAGAGCTGGCCTTTCAGGCTCTGGAAGATCGACTCGATCCATTGGCGGGCGCGGAGCAGGGCTTTCTCGGCCGGGGTGCGTGGGGCGTCGGCTGTGGCGTTGGCGCGTTTCGGGCGGACCAGGTGGATGCTGCGCAGGTCGCAGAACTGGTCGAACTCCGGGCTGGCGAAGCCACGGTCGGCCAGGATGACCTGCCCGTCGGCGATCAGGTGGTGGTCGGCCTCGATGAGGGCGGCCATCACCTCCCGTTCGTCGAGTTTCGGGTTGGCCAGGCACCACAGCACGGGCATGCCCTCGGCTGTGGCCAGTAGATACAGGCGCATGCCCCAGAAGTAGCGGGAGTGTGAGGCGCTGTAGCCGTAGCCGGCGTCCCCGGCCAGGTCCGAACGTTTCGTGGTCTCCCGCGAGGTGCCGCACGGTACCGGGGTGGAGTCGATCAACCTGAGGATCGGGGCACTGGTCGGGGTGACCTGGGCCAGGGCCCGGAGCACGGTGGCGATGAGCTGACCGCTGCCGCGGACCCGTTTGCCGTAGCCGGACGCGGTCGGCAGGTACGGGAACATGCCTTGCAGGTGGGTGCCGGCCCAGCGGATCCAGTGCCGTTCACGAGGGAAGTCGAACAGGACCTGGGTGATCATCAGGCAGACCAGTTCGGCGTCGGACAACCGCTGGGGCCGGCCGGGACGGCGGCGACGCGGTACCAGGTGATCGTCTACGAACACGTACAGTGCGGTCAGAAGGGTGTTGATGTCAGCTGTCACGAGCAGACAACGACACCCTTCCCTGTGCCAGTACGCCGGCACCTCCCACCAGCAAAGATTTAGGACTCAATCATCTAGATCACTGGGCCGACACGTCCCGCCGCCGTGGCGATGGGCAGCGACGGGAACGTGCCAGGCAGGGCCGCACTCAACCGCTAGGACGGCCCTCGCCCAGGATCAGTCGAAGGTCGCTTCCGTGATCAGTCGAGAGCGATGTAGAGACGCTTGCCGGCCGGGACGTAACCCACCCGTTCGTAGACTCGCCAGGAGTCCGCAGCGGAGGCCTCCAGCCAGGCGGTTTCGGTACCCGCCGCGAACACCCGCTCCGTGATCGCGGCGGTGAGGGCTCCGGCGATGCCCTGTCGACGGAACCCGCGCCGCACCGCGATACCGGCGACCTCGGCCACCCCGCCACCGGGCGGTGCCGCCTGCCCGCCACCGACGATGCGACCGCTGCCGAGATCGCGGGCGAGCATCACCACCCCGCCGTTTTGCTGGGTACGGCGGATGCGGGCGACGTCCGACGCGGTAGCGACCGGCTCACCGCCGAACGCTTCGTTCTGGGCCGCGACGAGACCGGCGCGGTCCTCGTCCGTGCGTGGTACCGCGATCTCGAATCCCTCGGGTATCGCGGGTACGACGAGTGCGGCGGGCGAACAGACCAGGTAGTCGTGCCGTGCCTCCACAGTGAAGCCGGCGGCGAGCAGGAGTTGTTCGAGGTCGGGGGCACAGCTGGTGACGTACTCCAGTCTCGGTACGCAGCCGATGCCCTCGAACGCTGTTACCAGTGCGGCCACGTCGGCAGCGGTCATGCCTGCTCCGATGTGGGGAGTGGCGTAATTGACGAATCGGCTGTCGGTGCTCGGATCCCAACCGATGACGAAGGGCCCGACTGCGACGACCTTAGGACGCCGGTTGAGCTGGGCGAGGACGGAATTCTGGACGTTGGTGTCCATGATCAGGTGACCCCATGTCAGTGAAAGAAGATCTGCGGACTGGATCGGGAAACGTGGGGCCGCCGCAGAACGAGGTGGTGCTCAGCGCAGACCGGCAGACCGGTCCTGCTGTGCAGCACATGGGCGGCCAACTCCGGTCGCCGGAATCAAAGGCGTCATCCTTCACAGACAGCCGCGCAGGCGCGGGATCACGCCAGACGATTCCATCGTGATCCGTGAAATGTCAACCGCCGTTGCCGAGCAGCCTCCGGACCAGCATCGCCGTCCCGAAGAGTCCCAGCATCGCACCGAACACCCCCCAGTCCACATCGCTGCTGCGATGTGGCCAGCCGGGGTCGTGGCGGGACACCAGGTCGACCACCACGATCCGGTTCGGGTGGACCAACAGTCGCATCCGGAACCCGGCCCGGACACCGAGCCAGCCGAGTGTCGCCGTGGCGACGGCAAACCCGTGCTTCTCCCACCACCTGGCTCGGCTCGGTTGGGTGACTGCCAGGCCATCTCGATGGTGTTGGTTACCGTGACCAGCGGATGATCCACTGATCGCACCCACGGCGGCAACCACCCGAGGCACCGTCGTCCGACCGTTCACAGTGGCCTCCGTCCGCACGGTCCGATGGCGGCGTGTAGCAGGGCAGGGCCGGGATCGCCGGCGAGATGCCCGGCCTAGCCCGTTGTGGACGTGATCAGCCTCACCGAGGCGGTTCGTCCGAATGATTACTTCAGATGGATCGGTTATGAAGGTCGATGCCCCTTTTGGTCCTCGGAAGTCGGTTGACCAGGCGTTGGTTGCTGTCGCGAGACCCGCCCGGAGGTGTCCGCAGTTGCAGTGGTGCGCGTACCACATCCGGGGTCGGGTGACTGTCCGTCACCACGTTGTTTAAAACCAGGTCTTGACGAGACCTCAGGTTTGACATTTTATAAATCTCGCTTTCGCAGGAGGTTTCATGTCAGGTCGTCACCGTCTCGTCGCAGCCCTTGCCGCGACCGCTCTCCTCGTTACCGCCGCCGGGTGCAACTCGGAGTCAGAAGATTCGTCCAACGCCACCGCAGTCACCTACCTGACCTCCTTCGGGACGTTCGGTCGGGACGCGTACGCATATGTCGCCCTGGAGAAGGGCTACTTCGAAGAGGCCGGCCTCAAGGTCACCATCAAGCCCGGGACCGGCACCGTCGACGTCATGAAGCTCATCGGCTCGGGCCAGGCCGACTACGGCACCGGCGACCTGGCCGGGGTCATCACGACGCAGTCCAACGAGAACCTCCCGGTCCGCGCCGTGGCCGCCGTGCACCAGAAGTCCATGGCCGGCATCGCGTCGCTGAGCAAGGCGATCGACTCGCCGGAGAAGCTGCCGGGTAGCAGCATCGCCGATGCCTCCGGCTCGACCAATATGATCATCTTCCCGGCGTACGCCAAGGCCGCCGGCATCGACGCGAACTCGGTCAAGTTCGTGCCGTCCTCGCCGCAGTCCCTGCCGCAGCTGCTTGCCTCCGGCTCGGTCGACGCGATCGGCCAGTTCGTCGCTGGTAAGCCGCTGCTGGAGAAGGCGGCGGCCGGTAAGACGGTCACGATGCTGCCGTACGCCGACAAGCTGCCCGACCTCTACGGCAACGGGCTGCTGGTCTCCGCCTCGAAGCTTTCCAGCGACAAGGCGCAGGTGGAGAAGTTCACCGCCGCCCTACTCAAGGGCCTGGTCTACGCGGTCGAGCACCCCGAAGAGGCGGCCCAGCTGTTGAAGAAGCATGACCGGACCGCCGACGAGAAGGTAGCCGCCGCCGAACTCACCGTGATGCGGCCGTACGTCCTCGTCGATGGTGCCACCGTCGGTCACCTCGACCAGGCGCGGGTGGAGCGGATGGTGGCGTTGCTCGCCGGCACTGGCACGCTCAAGTCGACGCCGAAGGTCGAAGACCTCGGCGTGTACGACATCGTCAAGTAACTCCTGACTCCTCTTCTTCGACATCGCGGTGCGCGTGGCCAGGTCGCGCGCACCGCGAGGGAGCGACACCATGATCGGAATTCGTAACGTCTCGCAGATATACCGCACCCGGGCCGGCGACGTCGAAGCCCTGCGCGATGTGTCGCTCGAGGTCGCCGACGGTGAGTTCGTGGCGATCGTCGGCCGGTCCGGCTGCGGTAAGTCGACCCTGCTTCGACTGGTCGCCGGTCTGCAGACGGCCACCTCCGGCGAGATCACCGTGGCCGGTACGCCGATCGACTCGCCTCGGCGGGACATCGGCTTCATGTTCCAGCGGCCGGCGTTGCTGCCGTGGCGCTCGGTGCTGGACAACGTGCTTCTGCCGACCCAGGTGTTCGGGTGGGACCGCAGGATGGCCCGGGAGCGGGCGCACGAGCTGTTGGACCTGGTCGGGCTGACCGGTTTCGAGAAGCGCCTGCCGCACGAGCTCTCCGGCGGCATGCAGCAGCGGGTCTCGCTCTGTCGGGCGCTGATCCAGCAACCCCGGGTGCTGCTCATGGACGAGCCGTTCTCCGCGCTGGACGCGTTGACCCGGGCCGACCTCTCGGTGGAGCTTCAGCGTCTGCAGATGAAGCAGGCGTCGACTGTCCTGTTCGTCACCCACTCGGTGGACGAGGCGGTCCTGCTCGCCGATCGGGTGGTCGTACTCAGCCCGCGACCGGGTCGCCTGCACAAGATCATTGACATCGACGTTGCCCGACCGCGCTCGTTGGGGCACGACGGACACTCCGCCGAACTCGGCGAGGTACGCGCCCAACTGCACGACCTGCTAATGACTCCGGAGGTGGTGGCACCGTGAAGGTCGCCGCGCCCGCACCGACGCCCACGCCCGCAGCCAATCGCCGCAAGCGCGCCCGCCGTCCCGAGGAGGGCTGGGCCCAGCAGTTCCTCCCCGTCCTCGGCGTGGTCGTCGCCATCGGGCTCTGGTGGGCGATCACCGTCGTCTTCAAGATTGAAAGCTTCATCCTCCCGTCACCGCTGCTGGTGGCCGAGGCAATGGTCGACCAGGCCGACTATCTGTGGGACAACACCCTGGTCACCCTCTGGGAGACCGTGCTGGGCTTCCTGCTCGCGATCGTGGTCGGTGTGCCGCTGGCCATGATCGTCACCGCCTCCCGGATGTTGGAGCGTACGGTCTATCCGCTGCTGCTGATGCTCAACGCCGTACCCAAGATCGCGGTCGCACCGCTGCTGGTGGTCTGGATGGGCTTCGGGCAATTCCCCAAGGTCTTCCTGGTCTTCCTGGTCTGCTTCTTCCCGATCGTCATCTCCACCGCTGCCGGGCTCAGCTCCACCCCGCCCGACCTGGTGGAGCTGGCCCGGTCCATCAAGGTCAACTGGTGGCAGATGTTCCGCATGATCCGGATGCCCGCCGCCATCCCGCAGTTCTTCGTCGGCCTCAAGCTCGCCATCACCCTGGCGGTGATCGGAGCCGTCATCGCCGAGTTCGTCGGCGCCACCGAGGGCCTGGGATACGCCATCGTGGCCTCCGGCGCGAGTGCCGACACCGCCCTGGCGTTCGCCGCGATGATCCTGCTCGGCGTGCTGAGCGTCGTCCTCTTCTACCTCCTCGCCGCGATCGAGCGGCTCTGCGTACCCTGGGCGGAACGGAAATGAGCACCCAACAGCGTCAACAGATGATTTCCGTTTCCTGGCTCACCGACGCCGTCACCTCGGTCTTCAGCGCGTTGGGCTTCTCCGACCCAGCCGCCCGGGTGGTCGCCGAGTCCCTCGTGGACGCCGACCTGCGGGGCATCTCCTCGCACGGTGTGCTGCTCGTGCCGATGTACGTCGACCGGATCAAGGCCGGCTCGGTCACCCGATCCGAGAAGGCCGACATCGTCCGGGACAAGGGTGCCATCGCGGTGCTCGACGCGGGACACGCGCTCGGTCAGCTCACCGGTGACCAGGCCATGCGCCTGGCGGTGGAGAAGGCCCAGACGTACGGGGTGGGCGCGGTCAGCGTCCGCCGAGCGTTCCACTTCGGCGGGGCCTTCCGCTACGCCGGCTACGCAGCGGCCAACGGCTGCATCGGAATCGCCGCCGCCAACACCCGCCCGCTGATGCCCGCCCCCGGCGGCGCATCCGCGGTGGTGGGCAACAACCCGCTGGCGATCGCCGTACCGCGCTCCGACGGCGAGCCAGTGATCCTGGACATCGCCCTCTCCGAGGCCGCGCTTGGCAAGATCCGACTGGCGGCGGGGGAGGGGCGGGAGATCCCGGCGACCTGGGCCACCGACTCGGACGGCCGACCGACCACCGATCCGGCGGCCGCCCTCAAGGGACTGCTGCTGCCCTCCGGCGGGCACAAGGGCTACGGTCTCGCCCTCATGATCGACGTACTCGCCGGAGTCCTCTCCGGTGGTGCGTACGGTCGGCGGGTCAATGGGCTCTATGCGGACACCACCGTGCCCAACGACTGCGCGCACTTCTTCCTGGCGCTGGACGTCGAGGCGTTCGACGACGCCGAGGAGATCAGCCGCCGGGTGACCGACCTGACCTACCAGGTGCTCGCGTCAGATCGTGCTCCCGGGGTCGAACAGGTCTACCTGCCCGGCGACATCGAGTCCGCCCGGCATGCGCGAGCGCTGCGCCAGGGCGTCGCGCTGGAGCCATCGATCTTCGCCGGCCTGGCCGGGGTCGCCGCCAGCCTGGGCGTACCCCTCGGCGAACCGGTAACCGCAGACGGACCAGCACACCGCTGACGAGCGAGAGGAAGGAGCAGACATGCAGGCCACTTTCGACGCCACCGGTGAGGTCCTCATCGTGACCGGCGGAGCCAACGGCATCGGCGCGGCGATCGCCCACGCCTACGCCGACGCCGGCGGGACCGCTGCCGTCTTCGACGTGGTGCCCGGGCAGCCGCACCCCAGCGGCCGAGTGCAGGACTACCAGGTAGACGTCTCCGACCGGGACGCTGTTCTGGCGGCGGTGGCGCAGGTCCGGGCCGACCACGGCCGGATCGACGCACTGATCGCCGGTGCGGCGGTGCAGCCCCGCTGCGACGTCATCGACATGGACCCGGAGCAATGGCGGCGGACCCTCGCCGTCAACCTCGACGGTGTGGTCTGGTGCGCGCAGGCGGTGCTGCCCGAGATGATCGCCCGCCGCTCCGGCACGATCCTGGTCTTCGCCTCCGGGCTGGCCACCGCCGGCCGGGCCCAGGCTTCGGCGTACGCGGCGAGCAAGGGGGCACTGATCGCCTTCGCCAAGTCGCTCGCGGCCGAGGTCGCCGAACACCGTATTCGGGTCAACACCGTCTTTCCCGGAGTGATCGACACCCCGCAGTTCCGGCAGGCCAACCCCTCCGGCGGGGAACGGGAGCACTGGGAACGGGCCACCGGTATCGGCGATCCCGTCGATGTGGTCGGGCCGCTGATGTTCCTGCTATCTCCCGCTGCGATCATGACCGGGTCGACCCTCACCCGTGATCGCGCATATCCGAAGAGCGAGGCGAAATGAGCAGCATGACCGAGCAGCTGCCGGTGGGCATCGTCGGAGCCGGACCGGTCGGTCTGGTGACGGCGCTGGGACTCGTCCACCATGGAGTCCCCGTGGTGATCTTCGAGGAGGACGACCGGCTCTCCCTGGACACCAAGGCGGGCACCATCCTCACTCGTACGCTGGAGGTGCTGCACCGGTACGGCGTACTCGACGACGTGCTGGCCGGGTCACTGCGCATCGACGAGATCGGCGAGTTGGACCGGGCGACGAACACCCAGACGCTCAGCGTCCGGACCAGCGAGTTGACCGAGGACACCCGCTTTCCGTTCATCATCAACATTCCGCAGCACGAACTGGAGCCGATCCTGCGGCGTCGGCTCGACGCGGCCGCACCCGACGCGCTGCACATGAAGCACCGGCTACTCGACTTCACCCAGCACCCGGACCGGGTCGACGTACGGCTGAGCACGCCCGAGGGGGAGCGGACCGTACCGGTGCGCTACCTGCTCGGCTGCGACGGCGGCCGGTCCGTAGTCCGGGACCAGATCGGTGCCGTGGTCGAGGGACAGACCTACGAAGAGCGCTACATGCTGGTCGACCTGAAGGTCGACCTCGATGTGGAGAACCCGCGCGACTACCCGTACCTGGCCTACTTCGGTGACCCGAAGGAATGGATGATCCTGGTCCGTCAGCCGCACTGCTGGCGCTTCCTCTATCCACTGCCGGCCGGTCAGGCGGAGCCGACCCGGGAGGAGCTGGCCGACAAGGCCCGCCGGTTCATCGGCGACACCAAGACCCTGGAGATCGTCGGCACCAACATCTACCACGTGCACCAGCGGGTGGCCGACCGGTGGCAGGACGGCCGGGTGTTCCTGCTCGGCGACGCCGCTCACCTGATCACTCCGATGTGGGCACTCGGGTTGAACACCGGGGTGCTGGACGCCTCCAACCTGCCCTGGCGGATGGCCTGGGTGCTGCGTGGCTGGGCCGAGCCGGCGCTGCTCGACGCCTACCAGACCGAGCAGGAACCGGTGGCCACCAAGGGGTCCGCCGCGATGGCCGCCGCCGCCCGCGCCTACATGGCCCGCCGGGCGGACGACCCGGGGGTGATGACCGACGGCAACTGGGGCAACGCGTTCACCCGCGCCATGCTGGGTGTACGTCTCGACGTCGACGGAACCGGCGACTGGTCCATGGTGGCAGCCGGTGACGATCCGCTGCCGGTGCTCGCCGGTGCTCGCAGCCCCGACCTGCCGGTGTTCGGCCCGGCCGGTACGGTGCACCTGCACGACCTGGTCTCCGACGCCTTTGTCGCGCTCTACTTCACCGACCCCCGTCGGGTGCCCGTACTGCCGCCGCAGGACTCGCCTGCCCTACGGCACTACGTGGTCAGCCGCTGGGACGCCCCGCATGACTCGGGCCTACGCGACCGGGCCCTGTTCGATCCCGGTGACCGGGTACGTCGCCGCTTCGGCGTCAAGGACGACACGCTCGTCCTGATCCGGCCCGACGGGCACGTGGCCGCGATCGTCCCGTTCGATCCCGCCGTCTCCACCACTACGGCGGCCGAGCTCTACACCAGGATCACCGGCTGCCCGCCGCCGCGCGACGCGGCCTGACCCGTCCACAGCCCAGCGAATTCGGAAGGATCCACGATGGACAACTACGGCCACGCGACCGCGCCGGACGGGACCGAGGTCAAGCTCGGTGCCGTCGGCCAGCAGGTGGTTTTCGAGAACGACCAGGTGCGGGTCTGGGAGATCACGCTGGAGCCCGGCGAGCAGCAGCCCTGGCACCACCACCTCAACCCGTACCTGGTGATCGCCCTGGAGGCCGCCGACAACCGGATCGACGCGCTCGCCGGAGGTGACCCGCGGCTGGTGCACGAGGCGGTCGGCGGCGTGGTCTACCGCGAGCCGGGTGAGGTGCACATGCTCACCAACAACGGCACCAGCCGCTACCGTAGCCGGCTCGTCGAGCTCAAGTGCCTCGGCGAGAACCTCGTCGCCGGGCAGGAACAGCAGTGACCGAGCAACCGTCGGTCGTACCCGTCCCGCCGGTGCCGGCCGGAATCGACCCGCAGGAGTGGGCGAACAACCTCTCCGAACCGTCGAACTACGGGGGAGAGGCGGCCGACCGCTCCCGCGAGCAACTCGTGCCGGGACCGGACGGGATGGTGCTGGCCCGGTTCCGGGAGATCCTGCTACAGACCGACGAACTCGACTGGGCCGACAAGACCCTGGCCGGGTTGTCGCACAAGCCGCTCTGGCGCAACGAGGAGACCGAGGCCTCCATCTCGCTGGTGCGCTTCCGCAAGGGAGCGGGCATCCCGCTGCGCCACTCGCACGCGTCCAACCAGTTCATGTTCTGCCTCAGCGGCCGGTACACGTACCTGCCCACCGGACTGACCCTCACCCCGGGTTCCTTCTACTGGAACCCGAAGGGCAGCCTGCACGGCCCCACCCTGGCCGAGGAGGAGAGCGTCCTGCTCGAGATCTACGACGGGCCGCACTATCCCACCCAGCCGGAGTGGTACACCGACCCGCAGGACGCCCGCTAACTCGCACCACCCTTTGAAGTAAGGAAATGTCATGCCCAAGCAACAGGTTGTCTCTCCCGAGTTGGCCGCCCCCAACGGCCACTTTGCCCAGGCCACGACGGTACAGGCGCGGGGTCGGCTGGTCTTCGTCTCCGGCATGACCGCCCGCAACGCGCAGGGAGGCGTTACCGGAGTCGGTGACATCACCGCCCAGACCCACCAGGTCTGCCAGAACCTGCGGGCCGCGATGGAGGCAGCCGGTGGGACCCTGGACGACATCGCCCGGGTGGATGTCTTCGTCCGCAACATGGAGGACTTCCAGGCCATCCACGAGGTACGTCGGCAGTACTTCACCGCCGGCCCGCCTGCTTCCACGATGGTGGAGGTGTCCAAGTTCGTGAACAAGGACTACCTCATCGAGATCAACGCCATCGCGGTGATCGACGACGAGCGGGCCAGCTGATGAGGCTCGCCACTGTCCTGGGCGAGAACGGTCCCCGGATCGGTCTCGTCGGCGAGGGCACCATTACGGTGTTGCCAGCCGAGGTGGGCACCGTGGACGATGCCATCCGTGGGGGTGCGGCCGCTCTGGAGGCGGTCCGTGCCGCCGCGGAGCGGGCGCCGGTCGTATCGCTGTCAGAGGTCCGGCTCGGGGCCCCGCTGCGTCGGTTCAACCGGGACATCCTGTGCACCGGGTGGAACTACTGGGACCACTTCGAGGAGTCGGCTGGTAAGCGGGAGGGACAGGATCCGCCGGAGCGTCCCAAGCACCCCACCTTCTTCACCAAGGGACCGGACACGGTCATCGGCCCGTACGACGACATCGCCTACGACCCGCAGATCTCCAGCAAGTGGGACTACGAGGCGGAAGTAGCCCTGGTCATCGGTACGGACTGCCGCTCGGTCAGCGAGGCCGATGCGTTGTCGCACGTGGCGGCGTTCTGCATCGCCAACGACGTCTCGCAGCGGGACCTGCAGCGGGCCCATGGCGGGCAGTGGCTCAAGGGCAAGAGCATCGACGGCACCATGCCACTGGGCCCCTGGCTGACCACCGTGGACGAGTTGCCCGATCCGGCTGACCTACGGATCCAGTGTGAGGTCAACGGGGTGGTGTTGCAGGACGCCTCGACCGCCCAGATGGCCTTTTCGTTCGCCCGTATCATCGCCGAGCTGAGCTGGGGGATGACCCTTCGGGCCGGTGACGTGGTACTGACCGGTACACCGAGCGGGATCGGCAACGCCCGCGACCCGCAGGTCTTCCTGCACGACGGCGACGTGGTGGTGACCCGTGTCGGCGGGCTGGGCGAGCTGCGCAATCGGGTCGCCCTCACCACACTGCATTGAGGCTGGACGGGGTGTGTGCGTTCCACGCACCCCGCCGGGCAATCACCATTGGATAAAATCGGCGCGATCACGTAGCGCGCGGTGCGTTAGCGAAATCGACCGGCACATACCCGGACTTAGGGGCCGGTCGCGCATGTCTCGCTACCGAGGACACGGAGAGAATCCGCCAGCAGCGTTTACCGGAGGCACACATTGGCAGTGACGCATCGTAGGGCAGTCCTGAGCGACGTCAGCGATGACAGCCGTGTGCCCCCCGGTGGCCAGCACCGTACCCTCGTCGATTCGGCCACGGCGACCCTGCACGAGGCGATCCTCACCGGGCGCCTGCCGGCCGGTACGCCGTTACGCCTCAACGAGATGGCCGAACTGCTGGGCATGAGCATGAGTCCGGTGCGCGAGTCGATTCGTCGGCTGGCTGCCATCGGCCTGGTCGAGGTCGTCCAGCACAAGGGCGCCTGGGTCATGCCGCTGACTGTCGAGGACGCGATCGACACCCACGAGACCCGGATCGCCATGGAGTCGGTGCTCATCGAGCGAGCCGCCGCCCGGTTCACCCCGGACGACGCGCGTCGCGCCCAGGCGGCCCTGGACGAGCACCTGGCCGCGTCCGAACGCGGTGATGTCCCTGCCGCCCGCCGGGCACATACCGAATACCACTTCACGATCTACCGGGCAGCTGGTTCCCGCTGGCTGCTGCGTGGCCTTGAGCCGGTCTGGGAGAACAGCGAACGCTACCGGTTCGCCACGGTCACCCCGACCAGGCAGAGCGAAGACCGGGTACGTGAGCACCGGGCCATCCTCGAAGCGTGCATCGCGCACGACGTGCCAGCCGCGGTGCACGCGGTGCGGGTCCACATCCAGCACGCCGCCGACCGGGTCGTCGCCAAGATGACGGCCGACGCCGCACCCGGCAGTGCCGGCCCCAGCAAGGCGGTGCCTCGACCCCGAGGCACCCGATAGTCCGCCCGCGGACCGCACCACCGCGTCCGCCTCGACGTTCACCGTCGGACACTCGACGGCGGACGGTTCCCACTTCTGCGTTTAAGGAAAGCTCGTGCCCGGCATCGACATACACACCCACCTCGCCCCCGATCTGCGCTCGGTCGACCTGCCCCAGGTCGAGACCGATGACAGTGGAGTGGTCCTGCTCAACGGCGGCCGGATCGGGCCAGCCGACCTTTACCACCCCGAGCGCCTTGAGGAGTACCTCGACTCGGCCGGCCTGGACGAGGCAGTGGTCAGTATCCCGCCGCCGTTCTACCGACAGCGGCTCTCGGCCACCGAAGCGGCGGACTGGACTCGCGCGGTCAACGACGGCCTGCTCGCGGTGGTGGACGGTCGTCCCCGGCTCACCCCGCTGGCCTACCTGCCACTGGAGCACCCCGAGGTGGCGCTCGCCGAGTACGAGCGGATCGCTACGGACGACCGTTGGGCAGGGGTGGTCGGGGCCGCCGGTGGCGCGTCGATGGCGCTGGACGCCGAGGCGTTCCGCCCGCTGTGGCGACGGCTCGACGCGGATGCTCGTACCCTGCAACTGCACCCGGCGCACTCACCGGACGACCGGCTGGAACCGTACTACCTGACCAACCTGCTCGGTAACCCGATGGAGACGACCGTCGCCGCTGCCCAACTGGTCTTCGGCGAGGTGCTGAGCACCTTCCCCGGCATCCGGATCGTGCTGGTGCACTGCGGCGGCTGCCTGCCGATGGTGGTCGGACGTTGGGAACGCGGACACGCCACCTCCCGGCCGGGCGTGCCGGTGCTCTCGTCGTCCCCGGCCGAGGTGGTACGGGCGCTCTACGTCGACTCGCTGGCCCACGATCCGGCCGTGGTCGACCTTGCCGTGTCGGTCTTCGGTGCCGACCGTCTGGTGTTGGGCAGTGACTGGCCGTTCCCGATGGGCACCGACGATCCGACGGCGGCGGTCGCCCACCGGGGCGCGGAGTTCGCCCAGCGGGTGGCGACCACCAACGCGGCCGCCGCCCTGGGCCGCTGATGGTCCGTGTGTTGGCTGTCTTTTCCTGGTGCGTCGGGTCGAGAGGCGGCGGTAGCGGCGGGCCGATCCATGAAGATCACATGAACATAAAGATTGTCAGCACTCGGTAGGTGAATGTTCGTCAATCGGTATGAATGGGTGACGTGGGCTCGCTGACGTATCCCCTCCGGCGGCAGGTAGCTGGTTAGCTGTAGTTGCTCACTGGCGCGCCAGCGCCTCGGCAGGGGAGGCCGTTGCCCACCAAGATCTGCAACGGGTATGGGAGCGTTGCGACGTTCGGACGCGCCGTGGGCGACGGAGCCGAACAGGGCTGCGGGAACCGGCTCGTGGCTCTCCCGGATATGCTGCCGGGACGGTTGGGACCTGCTGGTGCAGGTCCCGACTTATCGGATGGCCCACATGCGGGAGTGAGCCGGGACTAGCAGGGGCGGGAAAATTGGCGACCGGTGCCACCGGGATCGTGCTGCCGGAGGCGCACGCGTCCACAATTCGACGTGCGCGGCAGGTGCTGGCGCTGGGACCGTTTCGCCGGCTGTGGATCGTCACCGGCTTCTGTAGCGCCGCGGACTGGTTGGCGCTGCTTTCGTTGGCGGCGCTGGCGGGACTCCTGGCGGAGAGTGCGACGGGGGCGAACGTTGCTTTCAGTACCGTACTCTTCGCCAATCTGTTACCCGGTCTGCTCTTCGCGCCGATCGGTGGGCTCCTCGCGGACCGGTTCAACCGTCGCGTGATCATGGTCATCGCTGACCTCGTCCGGGCTGCCCTGTTGCTCTCGATCGTGATCGTGGGCAGCTACTGGTGGATCTTTGCGGGGACGTTTCTGATCCAGGCCGCCGCGATCATGTGGATCCCGTCGAAGGACGCCGCGCTACCCAACCTGCTGCGCCGTCCGGACCAGATGGAGCCCGCCACCCAACTCGGCCTCATCATGACGTACGGCATCGCAGTCCTCGTCGGTGGCGGCCTGTTCACCCTGATCACCGGTGCCGGTACCACCCTGCACCTACCCCCCGAGTTCCTGGATGCGGTGGGGCTGGCCCGAATCGCCGTTGTCGTCGCCGCGCTGTTCTATCTGACCAGCGCGATCATCATCGCGATCCGACTGCCGGAACTGTCGCAACGGCCCATGGCAGTTGCCCCCGTTGGCGACGACCCGCAGGCGCAGCAGTCGACCAGCGCCGCTGGCGCACGGAATACCCAGCCGAGCGGGCCGGGGGGCGGCGGGATGCTGCGCGACAGCGCCGCCTACATCCGCCGTACCCCCCTTGTCCGCGGACTGCTGGTCGGCCTGATGGGCGCCTTCGCTGCCGGGGGCGCTATCGTCGGCGTCGCGCAGACCTACGCCCTGAGTCTGCTCGGCGGGCAGGCCGCCTTCGGGCTGCTTCTTCTGTCGATCTTCGCGGGACTGGTCGTCGGCCTCCTGGGTGCGCCGAAGCTCGCCCGTCGGCTGCCACACGACCGGGTGTTTGGCATCGCCATCGTCTCGGCCGGGGCCGGGCTCGTGCCGGTTGCGTTTTCCCCGCACCTGGCGTTCTCCATGCTCGCCGTGGCGGTGGTGGGGGCATGTGCCGGTACGGCGTTTTTGACCGGTACCACGATTATCGGATCCCGGGTCGAGGACGCGATGCGAGGGCGGATCAACGCGCTCTACCAGTCCATGTTGAAGGTCGTGGCGGGTTGTTCGGTAGTGGTGGCGCCACTGTTGGTCACCCTGGTCAAGCCACGGACCGTGACGATCTGGGACAGCCCAATCGTCATCGACGGCACTCGGCCGGTGATCCTCAGTGGTGGGCTGCTGGCCGCCCTGGTGGGGGTGATCGCCTACCGGCAGATGACCGCCGCGCCGGCCGAACTTGCCCCACCTGCTGCTGATGTCACTCGGCCTGACGTATCCGGTACCACGTCAGCAGGATCCCCTCGACCACCAGCATTGTGACCGCCCGCCCAGCATCGATCCACTTTTGTGTCGGGGCGTACCTGCGCCGGGTGGTACGTCTCCGAGCGCGGGTCGGAGAGGTTCAGCGCGTGGGTGGGCATTCCGGTCGAGTGGCTCGTGATGACGGCCGATCGGCGGTTGATTCGCTCTCCACGGGCGACGGTGGTGGCACGAAGGTTGCCGGACGTTGGACCCTTGTGACAGCGAGTCGCATCGCCAACAAATTGAAGTCGATCTGCGCGAGCGAGAACTGGCTAACGAGACTTATCAGGATTTCATCCGTCGTCACGCTGACCCAAGTTCCGATAATCTATCGGAGATTGTCGTTCAATTCTGGTCTGATGACGGTTTCGCCATGCTCGGGCCGGCCAGCAATGGTGTCGCTCGGGGTGACTGTAAGGCTTCGCGGCGTGTATGATTCAGTTGGGCTGTGACGTATTTTTTGTCGTCAACGGGGCCGAACGGCCGAGGTCTTTCGGTCAAACGGCTAAGTAGACGTAATACCTTCAGGTAGACCTGCCCTAGTTTTTCCCCAGGCCCAGTTCCTGAGCCTTAGGCTCCTTCCACTTTAGAAAGCCTGGGGGAAATTCATGATTGCGCGTTTTCGCGTTGGGTGTCGCATGCCCGTGGACAGTCGGGTGACGCTTCCCTACTGAGATGACACAGCCGACAACAATCCGTCGTTTCATCCAGATCGCTGACCGCTTTCCGGACAACCCGGTGATTGTCAGCGATGACAGCGTGTTGACCTACGCTGAGCTGGTTGCCCAGGCAGGTGGCTACGCCGCCGTGCTGACCGAGGCCGGTGTGCGGACCGGCGAGCGCATCGGCCTGCTCACCGACCACGGTGGACGGACGATCGCCAGCATCCTCGGCGTACTCGCCCACGGTGGTGTCTACGTGCCGCTGGACGCGAGCTTCCCGGTCGAGCGGCTGAGGCACGTGCTGGACGCCGCCGCTGTCACCACTGTCCTCACCGATCCCGAGTACGTCGATTTGGCCCGGGGGCTCTGCGGGCCGGACCGTCGCCTGGTGGTCGTCCCGGACCAGGTGCCCCCCGCACCGCTACGGGCGCGGCCGGTCGACCTCGACGAATACGCGTACGTGCTCTGCACCTCCGGCTCCACCGGGGTCCCGAAGGCGGTGGCACAGACGCACCGCAACCTGCTGCACGCGGTGGACAACCAGATCGCCACCCTGACCATCACCCCAGCCGACCGGCTCAGCCTGCTCGCCTCGTTCAGCTTCGACGCGGCCATCCCGGACCTCTATCCGGCACTGCTCACCGGTGCCGCGGTGGTACCGATCGACCTGCGCCGCCATGGCGTCCCGTATGCGGCGGCGGCGCTCGCCCGGCACGGAGTGACGGTCTACCACTCCACCCCCACCGTCTACCGGTACCTGCTCGACGCCCTGGATGCCACCTGCCTGGACCAGGTTCGGGTGGTCCTCTTCGGTGGCGAGCAGTCCACCTACGCCGACGTGGCGCGGGGTCGGGCGCGGTTCGCGCCGGACTGTGTCTTCGTCAACGGCTACGGCGCGACCGAGGTGACCTTCGCGACGCAATACCAACTGCCGTCGGCCGAGTCGGTGCACGACCACACTGGACCGTTGCCGATCGGCACCGCGTTGCCCGGCTACGAGGTGAGTCTGGTGGCCGGGACCGGTGAGATCGCCGTAACGAGCCACCACGTGATCCCCGGCTACCTCAACCAGGACAGTGACCGGTTCCAGGTCGGCGGCGACGGCCGGATCACCTACCGCACCGGTGACCTGGGACAGCTCCGCCCCGACGGTGACCTGGTCTGCCTCGGCCGGCTCGACCGGCAGGTCAAGGTACGCGGGTTCCGGGTGGAACTCACCGAGATCGAATCCGGCCTGATCGCCCAGCCAGGCGTCGTCGCAGCGCGGGCGATCGCGCGGGACGGCCAACTGCTGGCCTACGTCCGGCTGCGGCCCGAGTTCGAGACGCCCAACCCGGCTCAGCTCCGGGACGTACTGGCCCAGCGGCTACCGGACTACGCGCTGCCCCGTGCGGTCGTGGTCATCGACGAGTTCCCGTTGACCGTCACCGGAAAGATCGACGAGCGGGCGCTACCGGATCCGGAGATGTTCCCGGTTGCGCCGCAGCGGTCGATGACGCCCACCGAGCGGACCGTGCACGGCATTTGGTGCACCGTGCTCGGCGTCGATCAAGTGGGCCTCGACGACAGCTTCTTCGACCTTGGCGGGCACTCGCTGTCCCTCGGTCAGGTCCAGCAGCGGCTCACTACCGAGTTCGGCGTCCGGGTGCCGATGTTGCGATTGTTCGACCATTCCACCGTCACCACCCAGGCCCGGTTCCTCGACGGGCTCACCGACAGCACGCAGCCGACCGGGGAGGAAGCCACCACGGGGACACCCTCCGGATCGGCCGGCCCGGGTGACCAGGCTGCCCACGACACACCGGCCGTCGGGATGCCGGCTGCCGCTCGGGACTACACCGGGGACGAGATCGCGGTGATCGGCCTCGCCGGTCGGTTCCCTGGGGCTCCCGACGTGTCGACACTGTGGTGGAACCTGTGCGCCGGCACCGACTCCATCCACGACTACACGGAAGAGGAGTTGACTGGGCTCGGGATCGGGCCGGGCCTGAGGGGGGATCCCCGGCACGTACGCGCCGGCGGGCGGCTCGACGGTGTCGCCGACTTCGACGCGGAGTTCTTCTCCTTCGGTGCCGAGGAGGCCGCCCGTACCGACCCGCAGCACCGGTTGTTCCTGGAGACGTCCTGGGAGGCCCTTGAGGACGCCGGGCACGACGCGGCCCGGTTCGACGGAACGATCGGTGTCTTCGCGGCCACCTCGGCCAACCGGTACTTCCTGTTCCACCTGATGGACAACCCGGCCGTGGTGGGCGAGGTCGACCCGGACGACTGGGAGGCCCGGATCCTGCCCCGGCAGTTCACCGACCACCTGCCGGGGCAGGTCGCCTACCGGCTGGGCCTGACCGGCCCGGCCGTCGCGGTCCAGAGCGCCTGCTCCAGCTCGCTGGTCGCGGTGGCCACGGCCGCGCAGAGCCTGCTCGACTACCAGTGCGATGTGGCGCTGGCCGGTGGCGTCAGCGTCACCTCACCCCGCTACCGGTACGTCACCGGTGGCATGGCCTCGGCGGACGGCCGGTGCCGGGCGTTCGACGAGGCGGCCGACGGTTCGGGATTCAGCTCGGGAGCCGGCGTGGTGGTGTTGCGCCGCCTGGCCGACGCGCTCGCCGACCGGGACCGGATCTACGCGATCCTGCCCGGCTGGGCGGTCACCAACGACGGTGCCGACCGCGCCGGGTTCGCCGTGCCCGGCCCCGCTGGGCAGGCCGCCGCCATTGCCGGGGCACTGGCCGCCGCCGATATCACTCCCGACGAGGTACGCCTCGTCGAGGCGCACGGCAGCGGCACCCCACTCGGCGACGCGATCGAGGTCGCTGCGCTCAACGAGGCGTACGGCGACGCCGGCCAAGGCGACCGATGCGCGCTCGGCTCGATCAAGACGAACATCGGTCACCTCGACGCGGGTGCCGGTGTGGCTGGCCTGATCAAAGCCGTGCTCGCCGTGCACCACGGGGTGATCCCGCCCAATCTGCACTTCACCCGGCCGCATCCCGAGGTCGACCTCGCGGGTGGGCCGTTCTACGTACCGACCAAGGTGCAGGACTGGCCGGCGGAAGCACGGCGGGTGGCCGGGGTCAGCTCCTTTGGCATGGGTGGCACCAACGCGCATGTGCTCGTCGAGCAGGCGCCACCGGTCGAGTTGGATCACGCGACCAGCGAGGGATGGTCGGGCGGCTACCTGCTGCCCGTTTCGGCCCGGACGCCGGCGGCATTGCGCGCGGCCATCCAGCGGCTGCGTCAACACCTGGCGACCGGAGCGCCGTCCTTACCCGATGTCGCCTACACGTTGGCCGTCGGCCGGCGGGAGTTCGCCTGCCGAGCGGTGGTGGGCGGCACCGATCTCGCCGAGGTGATCGCCGCGCTGGACGAGTTACTCGCCACCGACGGGCAGCTCGCTGGCGTATCCGCAGACCTGCGCGACATCGGGGCGCGCTGGGTGACCGGTGGTCAGGTCGAGTGGCCGGGCATCGACGGTGCCGCACCGGGCCGACGGCTCCGGCTGCCCACGTACCCGTTCCAACGCGCCCGGTTCTGGATCGACCCCCCAGTTAAGGAACAGCAACGATGAACTGGTTCGCTTCCACGAACCCTCGACCCGCCGCACGGACACAGTTGTTCTGCCTGCCCTATGCCGGTGCGGGTGCCAGCGCCTTCCGGGGCTGGCAGGACGAGTTCGGCCCCGACGTCGAGGTGCTGCCCGTCCAGCTTCCCGGCCGGGAACACCGGATCATGGAGGACCCGAGGTTCACCATTGCGGAGGTCGCCACCGTCATCGCACAGCGCGCCGACCGGCCGTACGCGATCTATGGACACTCGATGGGCGGACGCGTCGGCTTCGAGGTGGTCCGTGAGCTGCGCCGGACCGGGCGGACGCTGCCCCGCACGCTCTACGTCGGTGGGGCCCGAGCCCCACACGTCGAATCCGTCAGCCTCTTCGACGGTCTGTCCAAGGTGGACGACGAGGAGCTGCTGCGGCGACTGGCGGCAAGTGGCTCCCTGCCGGCCGAATTTCTTGACAGTCCGGAGCTGGTGGAGCTACTGCTGCCGCTGCTCCGGGCCGACTTCGGTCGGGTGGACGACTACACCTACCTGCCGGAGGCACCACTGCCGGTGCCGATCGTGGCCTTCTCCGGCCGGACCGACCGGGCGGTGACACTGGCCGAGAGCCAGGCCTGGGCCGGGCACACGGGGGCCGGGTTCACCCTGTACGAGCTGGACGCCGGCCACTTCTTCCTGCATGACGTACGCACCGAGCTGATCAACCTGCTCCGTGCCGACCTGGTCGGTCAGCGTACGACTGGCCAACGTACGACCGGCCAACGCGCGACTGGTCAGAGTACGACCGGCCAGCACCGGATTCCGCTCGGTGACACCGGCTGGTCGATATGGCGGGACGCCATCCTGCGCAGCACGGGGTTCCCGGCCGACGGCCTGACCCTGCTCTCCGCGCCACGCGCTGCGGCAGCAGCCGACGAGTTCATCGCCACGGGCGCCGGAGCCGAGCTGTTGGGTCAGGAGCTGGCAGCGGCGTTGTGTGCCGGGGGAGAGCAGCTGCGGGAGATCGCCGCCAGCCCCCTGCTCCGCGAGGCGATCATCTGGCAGAACCCTGACATGCTGGTCAGCCTCGATGGTTTGATCCGCGGCGGCGGGAACGAGGGCGTACGTAGCAGCAAACAACGAAAGCGGGAACGGGCGCTGCTGAAGTACTGGCAGCGATACTGCGGAAAGAACGAAACCGTCGGTTTCTTCGGCCCGAGCTGCTGGGTGACTGTGGACCCTGCGGTTTCGCAGCCGGCGGTTGTCACCCCTGGCCCCGATCTGGTCCGGCGCCGCCGTGTGTTCTTCGAATCCTGGGCCCTGGCGGCGTACGCCGAATCGCTCTCCCGCGACCCGGCTGTTCGGCGCTGGTGGGCACCGATGTTGCAGCCGCACTTCAGTCTGGTGGACCGACAGGTTCTGCGACCCGGCCGCCCGCCGGTGACGGTGCCCGCCGTCGAGGCGGCACTGCTGGCCGCGTGTGACGGTCGACGTCCGGCGGTCGAGATCGTGGCTGACCCAACGTTGGGGCTGCGCCGGCCGGAAGACGGCTACACGCTGCTCGACAATTTCGTCGAGCGAGAGCTGATCACCTGGGACGCCGGGTTGCCGGTCAGCCCCGAAGCGGAGAGCAGTTTGCGGGAGCGGATCGAGGCGATCGGCGACGAGACTGCCCGGGCGGCCGCACGTACCGGACTCGACCGGCTCTGCGCGGCGCGCGACCAGGTTGCGGACGCCGCCGGTGACCCGGACACGCTGCGGACCGCATTGTCCGTCCTCGACGAGGTGTTCACCGAGCTGACCGGTCTGCCGCCCCGGCGCCGCAGTGGACAGATGTACGCCGGCCGTACCCTCTGCTACGAGGACACCCACCGGGACCTCGACGCGACCTTCGGTGCCGCGCTGCTCGACGAACTGGCTGAGCCGCTCGGGGTGCTGTTGCAGGCGGCCCGGTGGATGGTCGGCGCCCTGCACGACGCGTACAGCGCGGTCCTGCGGGACCTCTATGACGAGCTGCGTACGGAAGCTGGCGACGGTCAGGTTGCCCTGTCCGAGCTGTGGTTCCTCACCCAGGGCATGTTCTGGGGGACGGGGAAGCGGCCGGTGGACGACGTTGCCGCCGAGTTCGCCCGGCGCTGGGCCGGCCTGTTCGGACTGGATGCTCTGCCACCCGGTACGACCAGCGTGGAGATGACCAGTGCCGACCTTGCCGGGCGGGTGGCCGAGGTCTTCCCGGCCCGCCACCCGGGCTGGGCGGCGGGCCTGCTGCACAGCCCGGACCTGCAGATCTGTGCGACGGACGGGGACGCTCTCGCCCGGGGCGACTACACCGTGGTGCTCGGCGAACTGCACGCCGGCTGGGCGTCGTTCGACTGCGCCGCACTGACCGTGTTCCACCCGGACAGCGGGCGGCTGGTCGACGCGCTTGCCGACGATCTGGGCGAGCGCCGTGTCCGACTGCTCTTCCCGACAGACTGGCCCCGGCGGACCAGTCGGGTCGCCGAGAGCCTGGCCGGCCCGACCGACCGGCTGCTGGCCTTCACGGCGGCCCCGGGCGGCGAGCCGGACCGGTTGCTCTCCACCTCTGACCTGACCGTCTCCGAGGTGGCCGGGCAGCTGGTGGCGACCGCCCGGGACGGCCAGCAGTGGCCGCTCATCGAGATCTTCGCCAACCTGCTCAGCACGCACGCCGTCGACGGTTTCAAGCTGGTTGCTGCGGCGCCGTACACGCCCAGGATCACCATCGACCGGCTCGTCGTGGCTCGGGCCACCTGGCGCACCACGATTGGTGCGACCGGACTGCTCGACGTTATCGGCGAATCGGAGCGGTTCCTGGCGGTCCGCCGGTGGCGGCGGCAGCTCGGGCTCCCCGAGCAGGTGTACATGAAGCTGAGCACCGAGACCAAGCCCTGCTTCGTCGACCTGAGCAGCCCGTTCTACGCCACCGGGTTGTGCTCGATGCTGCGTACCGCTCGGGACCAGGCCGGGGAGGACGTGTCGCTGGTCCTCAGCGAGATGCTGCCCACTCCTGACCAGGCCTGGGTGCCCGACGCCCAGGGACGGCGCTACTTCAGCGAGCTGCGCCTGCACATCTTCGACGAGACGGTGGGGGGACGATGACGAGTCACCGGGTTCCGCTCGGCGATACCGGTTGGTGGGTGTGGCGGGACGTACTGTTGCGTACCGCGGGTTTCCCCGCCGCCGGCCTCGATCGCTTCGCCGCACCGGAGGCGGCGGCTGCCGCCGACGCGATGCTGGCCGAGGGCGGCGACCGAGCCGTGTTCGACCAGGCTTTTGATGCTGTGGTGCGGGCCAGTGCGGCGGCGGCCAGCGAGATCGCGGCTGATCCGTTGCTGCGGGAGGCGGTCACCTGGCAGAACCCCGGCATGTTGGTGGCATTGGACGGATTGGTCTCCGGACGGCCTGACGACCCTCGCAACCAACGTCGTCGCGAACGGGAGAAGGCGCTGCTGCTCTACTGGCAGCGCTACTGCGGCAAGAGCGAGACGATCGGCTTCTTCGGGCCGGTGTGCTGGGCATCGGCAGCCGAGACGAGCCCGTCGACCGAGCTGCGGCCCGGCCCGGAGGTGGTCGCCCACCGCAAGGTGATCTTCGAGGCGTGGGCGCTGGCGGCATACGCCGACCGGATCGGCGAAGAACTCGCCGTACGTCGTTGGTGGGCGCCGGTGCTACCCCCACCGCTGCTGGTCGACGGCCGGGAGCTGATCCGGCCGCTCCAGCCGCCGACCCGCCTGTCCCCGCCGGATGCGGCGGCGCTGGCGGCCTGCGACGGACGGACACCAGCCTGGCAGGTGGTCCGGGCGCTACTGGCTGATTCGGCTCTCGGGCTCCGGTCGGAGCAGGACGGCTATCTACTGCTTGACCGTCTGGTGGAACGTGAGCTGTTGTCCTGGGACGCCGGCCTGCCGCTGAGCCCGGACGCCGAGCAGGTGCTGCGAACCCGGATCGCGGCCATCGGCGACGATGCGGTCCGGCAGCGCGCTGCCGAAGGCTTCGACCGACTCTGCGCTGCGCGGGACGCCGTGGCGGACGCAGCCGGTGACCCGGAGAAGCTTGGCCTGGCAATGGCCGAGTTGAACAGGGAATTCACCGATTGCACCGGACATGCCTCGCAGCGACACGGTGGGCAGATGTACGTCGGCCGGACCGTGGTCTACGAGGAGACCACCCGCGACGTCGAGCTGGTGCTGGGACGGGCGGTGCTTGACGAACTCGCCGCCCCGCTGGCGATCGTGTTGCAGGCTGCCCGATGGCTCACCGCCGAGTTCGGTACGGCGTGCGAACGGGTGCTGGCCGACCTCTACGACGAACTGCGTGGGCCCACGCCGCTGTCCCTGTCGGACTTGTGGCGACTGGCGCAGGGACTGCTGTTCAGCGTCGAGGACAGCCCGACGCGCACCGTCGCAGCGGAGTTCACCGCCCGGTGGTCCCAGCTGTTTGGTCTTGAGTCACTGCCGGATGGCCAAACGGAACTCCAGCTCAGCAGTGTTGACCTTGCTGCGCGGGCAGCAAAGGTGTTCGCCGCCGACGGCCCGGGCTGGCCCTCGGCCCGGGTGCATAGCCCGGACATCCAGATCTGCGCCAGCAGCGTCGAGGCGATCAACCGAGGTGAGTTCCGGTTGGTGCTGGGTGAGATGCATCCGGCCACGGCTCCCTTCGACAGTGCCGTGTTCACGCCGTGGCACCCCGATCAGGCTGCGCTGCGGGCAGCGCTGGACGCTGACTTCGGTCCGGGGCGGGTCCGTCTGCTCTATCCGGAGGGATTCCCACGGCAGACCACCCGTACCCGGTACTGGCTCGACTCGCCCCGGGACTGCCAGTTGGGTGTCGACAACGCCCGAGGAGCGGATCTCGACCGTCTGGTGTCCATGACGGCGGTGACGGTGCAGGAGAGCGGCGGGGAGCTGGTAGCGGTCCTGCCCGACGGCCGTAGCTGGCCGCTGATCGAGGTGTTCGGCCACCTGCTGGGCGTGCAACTGTTGGACAGTTTCAAGCTGCTGGCTCCGGCGCCGCACACCCCCAGGATCACCATCGATCGACTGGTCGTCGCGCGGCGCACCTGGCGTACCACCGTCGGCGAGACCGGTCTGACCGAGGTAACCGACGAGCGGGAGCGCTTTCTGGCGGTCCGCCGGTGGCGGCAGCAACTCGGTCTTCCGGAGCAGCTCTTCCTGAAGGTCAGCACCGAGACCAAGCCCTGTTACCTGGACCTGCGTAGCCCGCTCTACGCCGCGGTGCTCTGCACCATGCTCCGCAGGGCCGCGAAAACCGGCGACGACGTCAGCGTGGTGATCAGCGAACTGCTCCCCGGTTCCGAGGACGCCTGGCTGACCGACGCTCAGGGCCGAGGCTATGTCAGTGAGCTGAGGTTCCAGATCACCGATCCCGAAACCCACCGGACCAGTGGAGAACTCGCGTGACCGAAACCCTGCCAACCGCTGTCGTCAGCGGTGCCGTGATCGCGTACCCGGACGCGACCGTGCCAGATCTGATCATGGAGCAGGCCGCCCGCCGTCCCGATCAGGTCGCGGTACGTCAATGGGACGACCAGCTCACCTACCGCCAACTCGTGGAGCAGGCCGCCGGGATCGCCGCCGCCCTACGTGCACACGGGGTTGGCCCGGAGACCCGGGTCGGGATCTGTAGCGACCGGCGACCGACGTACGTCGCCACCGTGCTCGGCGTCCTGATGTCCGGCGGCTGCTACGTGCCACTGGAGCCGGGTGGGCCCCGCCAACGTGCGCTCGAGATCATTGCCGACGCCGGCATCTCGGTGGTAGTCGGCGACTCGGCCGAAGCCGAGTTCGGCGACGTGCCGGGCATTCAGACCGTCGGACCGATGCCGGCGACCACGCCCATCGCCTGTCCCGCCATCCCCGACAACACGGCACACGTGCTGTTCACGTCCGGCTCCACCGGGCGTCCCAAGGGGGTGCTCACCACCCACCGCAACATCATGGCGTTCGTCGCCGGGTACGCGGCGGCGATGGACGCGAACGAGTCGACCCGTGCCCTGGGCGTCTCCTCCCTCGGGTTCGATGCCACCACGATCGACCTGTTCATCCCACTCATCCAGGGCGGCTCGATCCAACTGGTCGGGACGCGGGATCGTAGCGACCCCACCCGACTGCAGCGGTTCATCGCTGAACATGAGGTCAACTGGGGCTTCATCACCCCGACGATGCTGTCCGTGCTCGAACCCGAGGGGCTGCCCGGCTGGCAGATGGTGATGTGTGGCGGTGAGGCGGTGCCAGCCGCGCTCGCCACCCGCTGGGCGGCGGGCCGCCGGTTCGTCGACGTGTACGGGCCGACCGAGTCCACGGTTCTCGTCGTGTCCGACGAGGTGACCGGTACACCGGAGGACCCGCTGCCGATCGGCCTGCCGTTGCCCAACCATCGGGCGTACGTCATGGACGCCGACCTGCGTCCGGTCGCGCCGGGCGAGGTTGGCGAGCTACTGATCGGTGGCCCAGGCCTGGCCCCCGGCTACCTCAACCGTCCCGGCCTGACCGCTGACCGGTTCGTACCGGACGCCTACACCGGGCTACCGGGGCAGCGGCTCTACCGCACCGGCGACCTGGTCCGTCAGCTGCCCGACGGTCGGATCATCTACCTGGGACGCGGCGATCGTCAGGTCAAGATCCGTGGGCAGCGGATCGAGCTGGGCGAGATCGAGACGGTGCTCAGCGAGCATCCGCAGGTGCAGCAGGCTGCGGTCGAGGCGGTGCCGGGCGCGTTCGGGAAGGAGCTGGTCGCGTTCCTCACCCCGGCGACGGCCCCCGACGAAGCGGAGATTCGCGCCTACACGCAGGCCCGGTTGACCAGCGGTATGCAGCCCGCGCGGGTGCTGCGGCTGGCGGAGCTGCCCACCAGCTTGATCAGCGGAAAGCTGGATCGGGCCGCGCTGCGGGCATTAGCCATGGAGAGCACCACCCCGGCCGACGACTGGGATGACCCGGATGCCAGCCCGATCCAGCGGGCCGTGGTCCGGCTCTGGCGTCAGTTGTTGGGCGCGACCCCCGGTGCCGACACCGACTTCTTCCTGGCTGGCGGTAACTCGATCGCGGTGATGCGACTGGTCGCCGCCCTCCGTGCCGAGCTGAAGCGGGAGATCAGCGCAGACGACGTGTTCGCCGGGCGGCGGCTGGCCGAGCTGGTCGACCGGATCACCAACGCCGCCCCGCTGACGACCGCGCAGGAGTTCACCACCGGTAACCCACCGACGCTCTCCCCACCCCAACGTCGACTGTGGTTCATGGACCAGCTCGCCCCATCGAGCGCGCCCTACAACATCGCCCTGGCCACCCGGCTCCGCGGTGACCTGGACATCGCCGCATTCGGCCGCGCGCTGCGGTCGGTGGCGGAGCGGCACGACGTCCTGCGCTGGCGGGTGCCACAGACCGCCGGAGTGCCGTACGCGGTGTGCGAGGAGCCCAGCGACATCCCTGTGCCGGTGGTCGACCTCACCGGGAGCGCGGATCAGGATGCCGAGCTGCGCACCATGCTGGCGGCCGGTGCCGGACACACCTTCGACCTGGCCACCGGCCCGGCCTGGCAGGTGACCGTGTACCGGCTCGGGCAGCAGGACCATGTCCTGGCGATCACGCTGCACCACGCGGTCTTCGACGGCTGGTCGCAGGACATCCTCTACACCGACCTCGCCGAGGCGTACCAGGCCGCCAGTTCCGACGCAGCCGTGGCGCTGCCCGCCCTGCGCGCCTCGTACGCCGACTACGCGGTCTGGCGGGCCGACCGTGACCAGCGCCAGGGACAGGCCGACCTTGACTGGTGGGTGGCGCACCTGGCGGGCGCGCCGACCGTACTCGACCTGCCCCGGGACCGGCCCAGACCAGCGGTGCAGACCTATGCCGGCGCGGAGACCAGCGCCATGCTGCCCGCGCCGACCGACCAGGCCGTACGACAGCTCGCGGCCCGGCTGGGGGCGACCCCGGCAGGCGTGTTGCTGGCCGGATTCGGTCAGCTGCTCAACCGGTTGACCGGGGCCGACGACCACGTCATCGGTGCGATCGTGGCCGACCGTCAGTTGGCGGCGTTCGACGATGTGATCGGGTTCTTCATCGACACCGTGCCGGTGCGGTTGCGTACCGGCGACGCCAGCTTCGAGGAGCTGGTCCGGCGGGCCGCCGCCGAGCTGCGGGATTCCACCGCGCACCCCGGCGCACCGCTGGAACGGGTGGTGGAGGCCCTCGGCGTGGGCCGGGACACCTCCCGCGCCCCGCTGGTGCAGGTGCTGTTCAACGTCCTCAACTTCACCGACCCGCAACTGCGGCTGTCCGGCCTGGACAGCGAGACCGTGACGGTCGAGAAGCCCGGATCACCCTTCGACATCACGCTCTACGTCGTGGAGCGGGCTGGCCGCATCGGCTTCGACGTCGTTTACAACCCCGACCTGTTCGACGCGGACCGGATCGACGGGATGCTCGGTGACCTCGTCGAGCTGACCGGTGCGTTGACCATGGCACCGGGGGAGCGGGCCGCCGCCGTCGCCCCCCACCTACCCAGCGCCGCGGTACGGCAGGCCCGGCCGGAGGCGATGACCACCATCGTCGCCCCCGAGCCGATCCGGCTGGCCGTGCCCACCGGCTCGGACGAGCTGACCCGGACCGAACAGCTCATCAGCGCGGTCTGGCGCGACGTTCTGGAGCACGCCCGCTTCGGGGTCACCGACAACTTCTTCGACATCGGCGGACACTCGCTGGCTCTCGCGGCTGTGCACGCGCGGCTCACTGCCGAAACCGGCCGGACCATCGTGATGCTCGACCTGTTCCGGTATCCGACCATCCGCGCGCTCGCCGCCCACCTGGACGGGGCGACCGAACGACCGGAGCTGACCAGAGCCGTGGAGCGGGCCGCCGCCCGCCGGGGCCGTACTCGCCGTAACCCACCCCGCCGCGCCAGCGGCATCGCGGAATAAGAGGAACTGACCCATGGAACAGCAGAACCAGCCCACCGATGACGCGGACTTCGGTGTCGAGCCGATCGCGATCATCGGGCTGGCCGCCCGGCTGCCCGGCGCGAACGACGTGCGTCAGTTCTGGCGCAACCTGGTCGACGGTGTCGAGTCACTCACCCACTTCACCCGGGAGGAGCAGCTCGCCCGGGGTGCCAAGCCGGAGGAACTCGACGATCCGGGCTGGGTCAACAGCGCCCCGATCGTCGAGGATTTCGACAAGTTCGATGCCGGACTGTTCGGGATGACCGCCCGGGAAGCCGAGGTCATGGACCCGCAGCACCGGCTCTTCCTGGAGTCGTGCTTCACCGCGCTGCAGGATGCCGGCTACGACTCGGCCCGTTACTCCGGCGCGATCGGGGTGTACGCGGGCACCGGCGGCAACAACTACTTCCGCGACAACGTGCTGCGCAACAAGCGGGTCAGCGGATCCCCGCACACGGCGGTCTCCATCGCCACCGGCAACTCGCCCAACTATGTGGCCACCACCCCGTCGTATCGGCTGGACCTGCGGGGGCCGAGTCTGACCGTGCACACCGCCTGCTCGACCTCGCTGGTCGCGTTCCACCTCGCCTGCGAGGCGTTGCGCAACGGCGAGTGCGACATGGCCCTGGCCGGTGGGGCGAACCTCGAGCCGCCCACCGGTTACCTGGGCATGGACGGGTTCACCTCGCCCGACGGGCACTGCCGGCCGTTCGACGCCGGGGCCAACGGCACGGTCTGGGGCAGCGGTGCCGGGGTCACCCTGCTCAAGCGGCTCTCCGACGCCCTCGCCGACGGCGACACCATCCGGGCGGTCGTGCTCGGTAACGCCATCAACAACGACGGTGCCAGCAAGGTCGGCTTCACCGCGCCGAGCATCGACGGCCAGATGGAGGCGATCGCCCAGGCCGTCGCCGTGGCCGGGGTCGACCCGCGCACCATCACCTACGTCGAGGCGCACGGTACCGGCACCGCGATGGGTGACCCGATCGAGATCGCCGCGTTGTCGGCGGTCTACGGCAAGGACGCCACCGACCGCAGCTGGTGCGGGATCGGCTCGGTCAAGTCCAACATCGGTCACCTGAGCCAGCCCTCCGGCATCGTCAGTGTGATCAAGGCCGTGCTCGCCATGGAGCACGGCCTGATCCCGCCAACGATCAACTACGAGCGGCCGAACCCGGCGATCGACTTCGCCGACACCCCGTTCTACGTGGCGAACACGCTGACCAAGTGGGACACCGACGGGGTGCCCCGCCGGGCCGGCGTCAGCTCCTTCGGCATCGGCGGCACCAACGCCCACGTCGTACTGGAGCAGGCACCGCAGGCGGGCGGGGCCTCCGGCGACCGGTCCCGCCCCGCGCAGTTGCTGCAGGTCTCCGCGAAGACCGCGACCGCGCTCGACACCGCCGTGGCGCAGCTCGCCGACCACCTGGCCGACACCGCCGAGGCGAGCCCGGAATACCTGGCCGACGTGGCGGCCACGCTGCGCTTCGGCCGGCCGGAGTACGCGCACCGGGCCAGCGTGGTAGCCACCGACCTGTCCGACGCGGTCGCTGCCCTGCGCGCCAAGAACCGCCGGCAGGTAGGCGCCGTGGAGGGTGCGGCACCCCGGGTGGCGTTCCTCTTCTCCGGCCAGGGCGCCCAGTACGCCGGAATGGGCACCGAACTGTACGCGCAGGAGCCGGCCTTTGCCGCTGCCGTCGACGAGTGTGCCGCGCTGCTCGCCCCCGACCTGGGGCTCGACATCCGGGACCTGATCCTGGGCCGGGTCGATGACGCCGGGGAACTGCTCACCCAGACCCGGTACACCCAGCCCGCCCTGTTCGTGGTCGAGTACGCGTTGGCCTCGCTCTGGCAGAGCCTCGGGGTACGCCCGGCGGCGATGATCGGCCACTCCATCGGCGAGTACGTCGCGGCGACGATGGCCGGCGTCTTCACGCTGCCCGACGCGCTGCGGGTGGTCACCGCCCGGGGCCGACTCATGCAGTCGCTGCCGGCCGGCTCGATGTTCGCCGTGTCGCTGGACGAGTCGGCGATCGTCGACCGGCTGCCGGCCGGAGTCACCGTCGCGACGGTGAACGGCCCGGGCACCTGTGTGGTGGCGGGGGAGAGCGACGTGGTGGCCGCGTTCGCCGAGAGCATCAAGGGCAAGAAGGTCAGCGTCAAGGCGCTGCGGACGTCGCACGCCTTCCACTCGCCGATGATGGACCCCATCCTGGACGAGTTCATCGCGATCATGGCCGCTACCACCCTGCGCCGCCCGAGCACGCCGTTCATGTCCAACGTGTCCGGTACCTGGATCACCGACGAGCAGGCCACCGACCCGAGCTACTGGGCGGCCCACCTGCGTCAGCCGGTACGGTTCGGGGCCTGCGTCGCGGCGTTGCTCGCCGAGGGCACCTGGGCACTGGTCGAGTGCGGACCGGGCAAGCAACTGGCCAGCCTGGCCCGGATGCAGGTCGCCAAGGGCGAGCCGGCGCAGCGCAAGTTGACCCCACTGGCGAGCCTGCCCGCGCCGGGGGAGTCGACCGGCGACGTCGCCACCCTCTACGCCACCGCTGGCGCGCTGTGGGTCAACGGCATTCCCGTACGGCTGGGCGATGACGCGGAGTTCCACCGCGTACCGCTGCCGGTGTACCCGTACGAGCGGGTCCGCTACTGGATCGACCCGGATCCGGTGACCGAGACCGCGACCCCGGTGGCGGCCGCGCCCAGCGGTCCCCGTCCGCTGGCCGAGTGGTTCGCGGTGCCGACCTGGCGTCAGGTCGCGGCCGACACCGGCAGCGGGCCGCTGGGCCGCTGCCTGGCCTTGGTGGCCGGTCCCCGGGGCACGGCGCTGGCCGAGGCGTTGCGGGCCGCCGGTGCCGACCTGGTCGAGGTGCGGCCGGGTACGGAGTTCGCCGCCACGTCGACCGGCTACCAGTTGCGGCCCGGGGTACGCGCCGACTACGACGCCCTGGTCGAGGCGCTGTCCGGCGTCGGGGTGCCGCCGCGCGTGGTGCACGCGTTCGCGCTCGACGGCGAGGCCGCCGGCACCGACATCGACGCCGCCTGGGCGGCACAGGACCTCGGCTTCTTCAGCGTGCTGCACCTGACCCAGGCGCTGGCCGGGGCCGGGCTCACCGCCGACGCGGCCGAGTCGGGGCTGCGGCTGGAGCTGATCGGCTCGGGCATCGGTGACGTCCGTGGCGACGACCTGGTCCGCCCGGAGCACGCCACCCTCTTCGGTCTGGCCCGGGTACTGCCGGTGGAGCTGCCCGGGATGGCGGTCCGGCTGATCGACGCGGACCCGGCCACCGACGGGGTCGCCGGTATCGTGGCCGAGCTGCGGCGTTCCGACGGACCGGACCGGGCCGAGGTCGCCCTGCGGGGGAACCGGCGCTGGGTCACCGGTTACGAGCAGGTACGTCTCGACAGCGAACCGGAGGCGGGCGCGTTGCGTCCCGGTGGCCGGTACGTCATCACCGGTGGTCTCGGCGGTATCGGCATCACCCTGGCCGAGGACTTCGCCCAACGGGCGCAGGCAAAGCTGGTGCTGTTGGCCCGGTCCGGCCTGCCGGCGCGGGAGGAGTGGGACGAGCACCTCGCGGTGCACGGCGGTGACGACCGGGCCGGTCGGGCCATCGCCGCGATCCGCCGGATGGAGAGCGCCGGGGCCGAGGTGCTGGTGCTCGCCGCCGACGTGACCGACCCCGCCGACCTGCGTCGAGTACGCGAGGCCGCCGAGGCCCGGTTCGGTGGTGTCGACGGCATCGTGCACGCCGCCGGTCTGCCCGGTGGCGGCATGGCCGAGATCAAGGAGCGGGCCGAGGCGGAGCGGGTGCTGGCCCCGAAGCTGGCCGGCACCCTGGCGCTGGCCCAGGTCTTCGGCGACCTGCCGCTGGACTTCGTGGTGCTCTGCTCGTCGATCACGGCGGTGGCCGGCGGTTTCGGGCAGGTCGACTACTGCGCGGCCAACAACTTCCTCGACGCGTACGCCCGTGGTGGACACGGCTGGACCGCGCCGGTCCTGTCGCAGAACTGGGGTGGCTGGGCCGAGGTCGGCATGGCGGTGGAGACCAAGGCGCCGGCCGGCTTCTCCGGGGTGAACCGGGACAGCGTCAGCAGCGCCGTACGGCATCCGATGCTCGCCACCCGGGTCGTCTCGGCGGAGCAGACCGTGGTGCACGGTCTGGTCTCGGCCGGCACCCACTGGCTGCTCGACGAGCACCGCATCGGCGGGGTGCCGGTGGTGCCGGGTACCGGGCACCTGGAGTGCGCCCGGGCTGCGGTCACCGAGGCGGTGCCGGCCCCCGGCGACGGGCACGTCGTCGAGCTGCGGGACGTCGCCTTCCTGGAGCCGTTCTCGGTGCCGGACGGCGCGGTGGCGCAGTACCGGGTGGAGTTGACCGGCGACGGTGACGGTACGGAGTTCCAGATCCAGAGCCTGACCGCCGGAAACGCCCGGACCCACGTACGCGGGTCGGCCGGGTGGACCAGCGAGCAGCCGGGACCGGTTGTGGACATTGCCGCGGTGGTGGCCCGGACCCGCCGGATCGACGACGACAACTCGTTCGGCCGGGGCCGGACCAGCATGCTGACCTTCGGGCCGCGCTGGGCCTCGCTGCGCGAGCACTACCTGGGCGAGACCGAGGAACTGGCCCGGATCGAGGCGCCGGAGGTGGCGCTCGACGACCTGTCGGCGTGGGGGTTGCAGCCCGCGCTGCTGGACGTGGCGACGGCGTTCGGCCGGGGCCGGGGCGAGGGTACCTACCTGCCGCTGTCCTACGGTCGGATCGTGGTGCGGGGCACCCTGCCCCGGGTCTTCTACAGCTACCTGCGCTACCGGGACAGCGCGACCGATGACGTGGTCGCCGCGGACCTGTCCCTGGTCGACACCGACGGTCGGGAACTGGTCGCGATCAGCGAGTTCGTCCTGCGCCGGGTCGACCAGAACGCGGTGACCGGCGGCCTCGCCGCCACCGAGGCGGCGGCCGTCGACGCGCCGGCAGCGTTGACCGACGACATCCGACCGGTCGATGGTGCCGAGGCGTTCCGCCGGACGGTGGCTGCCGACCTCGGTCCCCAGGTGGTGATCGTCACCCGGGCGGTGGCGGAGATCCTCGACCGGGCCCGTCGGGTCACCACCGACACGATCGAGACCGAAGGCGATCCGACGGCCGCCGCAGCGACCACTTCGGCCGGTACGGCTGCCGCACCCACCAGCGAGTTGGAGGCGACCCTGGTCGAGGTGTGGCGGGACGCCCTCGGCGTGCCGGTGGTCGGCGTCGATGACGACTTCTTCGCCCTCGGCGGCAACTCGCTGGTCGCGGTCCAGCTGATCGCCGCAATGCGCAAGGCGGTCGGCGTACGGCTGCCGATGCGCAGCATGTTCGAGACGCCCACGGTGGCCGGTCTCGCCGCCCGGATCGAGGAGCTGCGGGCCGCGTCGGCCGAGGAGGCCACGCCGGAGCCGCAGATCCAGGCGATCCCCCGGCTGCCGCGCGGATGACAAGGATCCAAGGAGAACCAGTGAACGAGCCGACCTTGCCGCTGACCATCGAGTCGGACGGCACCCCCATAACCGAACTGATCGCCGGTCGTCGCGCGGAGCTCCGCGCGGCGCTGGTCGAGCATGGCGGCGTACTGTTCCGTGGTTTCGACGTCGGTGGGATCGACGGGTTCGACCGGGTGGTCCGGACCCTGTCGGGAGACCCGCTGACCTACACCGAGCGCTCGTCACCGCGCAGCACGATCAAGGGACAGGTCTACACCTCGACGGACTATCCGCCGGAGGAGGAGATCTTCCTGCACAACGAGAACTCGTACCAGGCGGCCTGGCCGTTGACGTTGTACTTCTACTGCGTCACCCCACCCACCTCCCTCGGGGCCACTCCGCTGGCCGACGTCCGGCGGGTGTACCAGGAGATCGACCCGGCGGTACGGGAGGAGTTCGCCCGGCGGCGTTGGATGGTGGTGCGTAACTTCCACCCCGACTTCGGTACGCCCTGGCAGCACGTGTTCAACACCGACGACCGGGACGAGATCGCCGCCTACGGTGAGAAGAACGGCATCAAGATCGAATGGTTCGGCAAGGACGGTATGCGGACCACCTCGGTCCGTGACGCCGTCCACTACCGGCCCGGCAGTGACGTGCCGCGCTGGTTCAACCACGCCACCTTCTTCCACGTGAGCACCCTGGCCAAGGACCTCCAGGAGGCGCTCCTGGCGATGTTCGGTGAGGAAGGGCTGCCCACCAACACCTACTACGGCGACGGCGGCACCATTCCCGACGACGTGATGGACCACCTGCGGTCGGTGTACCGGTCCGCCTCGGTGCGTTTCGACTACCACCAGGACGACGTGCTGGTCGTGGACAACATGACCGCCGCGCACGCCCGGGAGCCGTTCACCGGCCCCCGCAAGATTGCGGTCGCGATGGCCGAGCCGTACACCCCCTCCACCAACCCGCAGGAGCAGTGATGAGCGAGCCCCGTTTTGTCGTCGTCCGTAACGACGAGGAGCAGTACTCGATCTGGTCGGCCGACCGCGAGCTTCCCCTCGGCTGGCACGACGCCGGGTTCACCGGCACCCGGGCCGAGTGCCTGGCCCACGTGGACGAGGTCTGGACCGACATGCGGCCCCGGTCGGTACGGGAGGCAGCTCGATGACACAGGCCCCTCGGGAATGGAGCTTCCCGGCTTCCGGCGCCCAGGAACGGGTCTGGATCGCCAACCAGCTCGACCTCGAGTCGCCGGTCTACAACGTTTCGGCCTTCTGGAAGGCCCCGGTCGGGTTGACCGGGGAGCAGGTCACCGAACTGTTCCACCAGGTCGTTGCCCGGCACGAGGCGCTGCGGACCCACCTGCGTACCACCGACGGTGCGCTGGTGCAGGTGATCCGGGCGGCCGAGCCGTTCGAGCTGTCGGTCGTCGACCTCGGTGGACTCGCCGAACAGCAGCGGCTCGACCGGGTGTTCGAGATCGCCGCGGAACTGGCCCGAGCGCCGATCCCGCTGGATCAGGCACCGCTGTGGCGGGGCCGTCTGCTGCGCTACGCCGACACCGAGTGGGTGCTGGCCCTGATCGTTCACCACGCGGTGTTCGACAGCCGGTCACTGGTGATCTTCACCGAGGAGCTGAACCTTCTCGCTGCGGCGATGCTCGCCGGCACGACGGCGCAGTTGCCGGAGCTGAGCATCCAGTACGCGGACTTCGCGGTGTGGCAGCACGAGCAGTTCGCCGGGGCGGAGCTGGACAAACAGCTGACGTTCTGGCAGGACCGACTGGCCGACGCGCCATTGGTGACCGCGTTGCCGCTGGACCGGCCCCGGCCGGCCCAGCTGGGTTTCGCCGGCGACGAGGTGCGCTTCGACCTGCCCGCCGGCCTGCTCGACCGGGTGGCCGAGGTGGGCCGGTCGGCCGCGGCGACACCGTTCATGGTGCTGCTGACCGCGTACGCCGCGCTGCTGTCCCGCCTGGCGGGCAGCGACGACGTGGTCGTCGGGATCTCCACCGCCGGCCGGGACCGGCCCGAACTCGACGCGCTGATCGGAATGTTCGTCAACCCGGTCCCGCTACGGTGCGACGTCGCGGGTGACCCCGCCGGAAGCGAGCTGCTGCTGCGGGTCCGCGACGGGTTGCTGGAGGCGATGGAGTACGGCCAGACGCCGTTCCAGCGGATCGTGGAGGCGGTCGCCCCGCACCGGGATCCGTCGGTGCAGCCGATCTTCCAGGTGGCGTTCAACTTCATCCCCGACTCGGGCATCGACCCGGTGGTCCTGGGCACCACCAAGGACGACCTGGCGTTCGACATCACCACCGGAACCAGTCGGCTGCTCTACCGGACCGACCTGTTCGACCGGAGCACCGCCGAGGCCATCGTGCGCCGGTACGTCCGGCTACTCGAAGCCCTCGTCGCCGACACCACGGTACGGGTGTCCCAGCTACCGCTGCTCGACGCGGCGGAGCAGGAGGCGGTGCTGTGTACCTGGAATGACACCGCACAGGAGACTGCCGAGACCACCCTGGTGGCGGTCATCGAGGAGCAGGTCCGGCGGGACCCGGAGCGGACCGCCCTGGTCTGCGCTGGCGAGACGCTGACCTACGCACAGCTCAACGCGCGGGCCAACCGGCTCGCCCGGGTACTCATCGGTCGTGGTGCCGGACCGGAGTCGCTGGTCGCGCTGGCAGTGCCGCGCTCGGTGGAACTCGTCGTCGCGATGTTGGCGGTGCTGAAGTCCGGGGCCGCCTACGTTCCGGTCGACACCGCCTACCCGGCCGAGCGGATCGCGTTCCTGCTCGACGACGCGGCACCGACGCTGGTGCTGGCCAGCACGGAGACCGCACATCTGGTGCCGGCGGACGCGCTGGTGCTCGATGCCGCGGTCGACGGGATCGACACCGACGTGACCGACACCGAACGCATCGCACCACTGCACCCGGCCAACCCGGCGTACGTCATCTACACGTCGGGTTCGACGGGCCGTCCCAAGGGGGTCGTGGTCGAGCACCGCTCGGTCGTGGCCTACCTGGCCTGGGCCCGGCAGGCGTACCCGAGTCTGGCCGGCACCGCGCTGCTGCACTCGCCGGTCTCGTTCGACCTCACCGTCACCGGGCTGCTCGGCCCGCTGACGGCAGGAGGCTCGGTCCGGCTGGCCGCCATCGACGACGCCGCCGCCCGGGTGGGCGGTCGTCCGTCGTTCCTGAAGGCCACCCCGGGACACCTGCCGCTACTGGACGGCGAACTGTCGCCCACCGGTGACCTGGTCCTCGGCGGCGAGGCGCTGGCCAGCGAGGCGCTGGCCGCCTGGCGGGCGGCGAACCCGGACACCACGGTGACCAACGAGTACGGCCCCACCGAGGCGACCGTGGGCTGCGTCGCCGCCCGGATCGCACCGGGCGAGCAGTTGGCCGGCGGTCAGGTCACCATCGGTCGTCCGGTCTGGAACACCGAGGTGTACCTGCTCGACGCGGCTCTGCAACCGGTGCCGCCCGGTGTGCCGGGTGAGCTGTACGTCGCCGGCGACCAGGTCGCCCGGGGCTATCTGCGCCGGCCGGCGCTCACCGCCGAACGGTTCCTGCCCTGTCCGTTCGGGGCCCCGGGGCGGCGCATGTACGCCACCGGGGACGTGGCCCGGTGGCGGGCGGACGGGACGATCGACTACCTCGGTCGCTCCGACCACCAGGTCAAGATCCGGGGCATGCGGGTCGAACTGGGCGAGATCGAGTCGGCGTTGCTGGCCCGTCCCGAGGTGACCGAGGCAGTGGTGGTCGTCCGCGCCGACGAACTGGGGGAGCCCACCCTGGTCGGCTATGTGGTGACCACGGCCGGCGAGGCGGAACTCACCGCCGAACTGGCCCGTACCCTGCCCGCCCACATGGTTCCGGCCGTCTTCGTCACGCTGGACGTGCTGCCGTTGACGCCGAACGGTAAGTTGGACCGGGCTGCGCTGCCCGAGCCGGCGACGGCGACGGCGGCTGTGGGCCAGGTGGCCCCGCGCACCGACGCGGAGCGGCTGGTCGCCGACATCTTCAGCGACATTCTCCAGGTCGAACAGGTGGGGGCCGAGGACGACTTCTTCGCCCTTGGCGGAAACTCGCTGCGCGGCATGCGGGCGATGGCCCGGATCCGCACGGAGGTCGACGTCGACCTGCCCATGCGGTCGCTGTTCACCTATCCCGTAGTCGCCGACCTCGCCGCTCAGATCGAGCAGTTGATCGCCGCCGAGCTCGACGAGCTCTCCGAAGCCGAAGTCGCCGCGCTCCTCGCGGCGCAAGAGGGAAGTTCTGCATGACCGACCTGAAGGACGCCGACCGGACCGCCGCCCGGGAGGCACTGATCGCGCAACGACTGCGCAAGCGCCGGGCTGCACCATCCGCCGCCACCATCGCGCCTCGACCGGCGGGCACCGTCGTGCCGCTCTCCTTCGCCCAGGAGCGGGTCTGGTTCATGGACCAGATCGCTCCGGGCGAGGCCGCCTACCACATTGCCGTACCGCTGCGGGTCCGTGGCCTGCTCGACGTCGACCCGCTGCGGGCGGCGCTGGCCGGGCTGACCCAGCGACACGAGGCACTGCGGACCCGGTTCCCGGCCGACGAGGACGGCCGCCCGCTGGTGGTCGTCGCCGAGACCGTCGAGGTGCCACTACGGATCGTCGACGCCGCCGACGAGGCCGCCGCGCAGGCGCTGGTCGACGAGGCGGTGCTGGAACCGTTCGACCTGGCGGACGGCCCACTGCTGCGGGCGCTGCTGATCCGGCTGACCGACGACGACCACGTGTTGCTGTTGACCAAGCACCACATCGTCGGCGACGGCTGGTCGGTCGACGTGCTGCTACGGGACCTGATCTCGCTCTACCACGACCGGCCGCTGCCGGAGCTACCGATCCAGTACGGCGACTTCGCGCACTGGGAGGCACAGTCGCTCGACGGTCCGCAGTCCCGGGCACACCTCGACTACTGGACGCAGCGGCTCCAGGGCATCACCCCGCTGGAACTGCCGTTCGACCTGCCCCGGCCGGCTACCCAGACCTATCGCGGTGACTTCGTGGAGTTCACCGTGGACGGCGAGGTCACCGAGGGGCTGGCCGAGTTGACCCGGGCCGGGGGCGGCACGCTGTTCATGACGCTGCTGGCCGCGTACCAGGTCCTGCTGGCCCGGCACTCCCGGCAGGACGACTTCGCCGTCGGCGCGTCGGTCGCCGGCCGGTCCGCGCCGGAGCTGGAGAACGTCGTCGGCATGTTCATCAACATGCTGCCGATGCGCGCCGAACTGGCCGGCGATCCGAGCTTCACCGAACTGCTGGGGCGGACCCGGCAGGGGGTGCTGGACGGCTTCGAGCATGCCGAGGTGCCGTTCGCCAAGGTGGTGCAGGAGCTGAACCTGCCACGGGACGTCAGCCGCTCGCCGGTGTTCCAGTCGATGTTCGTGTTGCAGAACTACGAGATGGGCCGGTTCGAGCAGGCAGCGGAGAACACCACGGTCTCCTTCGAGTGGACCCCGATGGAGCTGCGGGCCACCCGGTTCGACTTCGAGCTGCACCTGGTCGAGGTCACCAACGGTCTCTGGGGCAAGCTGGTCTACAACACCGACCTGTTCGAGCGGGCCACCGTGGAGCGGATGGCCGACCGGTTCCGCGCCCTGCTGCGGTCGATCGTCGCCAACCCGGACGCCCGGGTGTCGGAGCTGGACCTGCTGGCACCGCCGGAGCGCGGGCTGCTGCTGGACACCTGGAACGACACCAGCACCGACTTCCCCGACGCGGCCACGCTGCACGGGCTGGTCGAGGAGCAGGCCGTCCGGACCCCGGACGCGGTCGCGGTCACCTTCGAGGGCCGCTCGGTGTCGTACGCCGAACTGAGCGCGATGGCCAACCGGATCGCCCACCGGCTACGGGCCGAGGGCGTGGGGCCGGAGACCCTGGTCGGGGTCTGCGCCGAGCGTTCCGTCGAACTGGTCGCCGGACTGCTCGGGGTACTCAAGGCCGGCGGTGGCTATCTGCCGCTGGACCCGGAGTATCCGGCCGACCGGCTGGCGTTCATGGTCGCTGACGCGGCAGTACCGGTGGTGCTGGTGCTCGACCGGCTGCGGGACGTGCTGCCTGCCACCGATGCCCGGATCCTGGCGTTGGACGACGAGTCGGAGTGGGCCGACCAGCCCACGAACGACCCGGAGCCGACCGCCACCGCCAGCAACCTGGCGTACGTCATCTACACGTCGGGCTCGACCGGCCGCCCGAAGGGGGTGCCGAACACCCACCGGGGCATCGTCAACCGACTCGACTGGATGCAGAAGCGGTACGGGTTGGGTGCCGACGACGCGGTGCTGCAGAAGACACCGGCCAGCTTCGACGTCTCGGTGTGGGAGTTCTTCTGGCCGTTGCAGACCGGGGCTCGGATCGTGCTGGCCAAGCCCGGCGGGCACAAGGACGCCGGCTACCTGCGCGACCTGCTGATCTCCGAGCGGGTCACCACCACCCACTTCGTACCGTCGATGTTGACGGTGTTCCTCGGTGAGGACGGGATCGAGGCGTGCACCAGCCTGCGTCGGGTGATCTGCAGCGGTGAGGAGCTGCCGCTGACCTCCGCGATCGACTTCACCGGTCGGTTTCCCCACTGCGAGCTGCACAACCTGTACGGGCCGACCGAGGCCGCCGTGGACGTCAGCTCATGGCACTGCGCACCGGCGGCACTGGCCGGGCTGACCAGCGTGCCGATCGGTACGCCGATCGACAACCTGCGGCTGTACGTGCTGGACGAACACCTGAACCCGGCTCCGCTCGGGGTCAACGGGGAGCTCTACATCGGTGGGGTGGGGCTGGCCCGGGGATATCACCGGCGGGCTTCGCTGACCGCCGAGCGGTTCGTTCCCGACCCGTTCGCCACGACCCCGGGTGCCCGGCTCTACCGTACCGGCGACCTGGCCCGCTGGCGGGTGACCGATTCCGCGACGCCGGCGGGCGGTGCGGCGGACGCGGCACCGAGCGCCGTGATCGAGTTCCTGGGCCGGATCGACCACCAGGTCAAGTTGCGCGGCCTGCGAATCGAGCTCGGGGAGATCGAGAGCGCGTTGCGCGACCAGGACGGGGCCACCGACGCCGTCGTGATCGTGCGGGAGGACGTACCCGGGGACAAGCGGCTGACCGCTTACGTTGTCGGCTCGGCGCAGAGCACGGACCTCAAGGCCGCGCTCAAGGACATGCTGCCCGAGTACATGGTGCCGAACGCCTTCGTCACGTTGGACGTTTTGCCGCTGACGCCGAACGGCAAGTTGGACCGCAAGGCGCTGCCCGCGCCGGTGGTGTCCCGCGAGTCCTCCGTCGAACTGGTCGAGCCCCGCAACGACACCGAGCGGATGCTGGCACAGATGTGGTCGGAGGTGCTGGGCGTACCCACGCTCGGTATCGACGACGACTTCTTCGACCTGGGCGGCCATTCGATGCTCGCCACCCAGGTGGTCGCGAAGATCCGCAAGGTGAACCAGGACGGTCGGGCGGTCGGGGTGATGGACCTGTTCCAGCACCGGACGATCCGCGACCTGGCGGGGTTCATGGCCGGGTCTGCCGAGGACGACGGGCCGCGGCGGCTGCTCTACGAGCTGACCAAGCCGGTCCCGGCCGGAAAGCGGACCCTAACCTACGTCTGCGTGCCGTACGGCGGTGGTAGCGCCATCGTCTACCAGCCGCTGGCCGATGCCCTGCCGTCCGGATACTCGCTGTACTCGCTGGCGATCCCCGGCCACGACGTGGGTCTCGAAGAGGCCGCGCTGCCCTTCGACGAGCTGACCAGCCGGGTTGCCGAGGAGGTCGTGGAGCGGATCGAGGGACCGATCGCGCTCTATGGCCACTGTGGTGTGGGTAGTGCGATCACCGCTGAGGTGGCTCGCAAGATCGAGGCCGCCGGGCGGGACATCGACGCCATCTACATCGGGGCGATGTTCCCGTTCGCCCGGCCGAAGGGGCCGTTCTCGGCGATCCGTAACCGGCTGGAGGCGCTCAAGAGCAACCGGCACTACGCCGACTGGCTGAAGTCGATGGGTGTCGACACCGAGGAGCTGGACCCGGAGCAGGCAAACCGGATCATCAGCAACATGCGGGCCGACTCCCGGGCTTCGGAGGAGTACTTCACCGGCCTGCTCGACCGGGGGGCCGAGAAGCTGCGCGCGCCGATCATCTCGGTGGTTGGCTCCGAGGACCCGGTGACCGACTACTTCGCCGAGCGGTACATCGAGTGGCAGTTCCTCAGCGACACCCTCGGTCTGGTCGTGCTCGACCAGGCCGGACACTTCTTCCTCAAGTACCGTGCGGAAGAACTCGCCGAGATCGTCACCACCGTGCATCCGGCGGTGGTGGCCGGCGACATCTCGGCGATGGGACCGCAGGACCGCGGGGAGTTGGCCGCCTGGACGGTCCGGGACCGGTGGCAGGCGGACGCAGTCGCGACCACGGGCCGGAAGGTCGTCAAGCCGAGCATGGGTCGGTTCGTGGCGGTGACGCTCGGCCAGGTGGTCTCGACCACGGGGTCGGCGTTGACCTCGTTCGCGCTACCGATCTGGCTCTACCAGAACACCGGATCGGTGACCAACCTCGGTCTGCTGTGGGCATTGGCGCTGCTCTGCGGTGTGCTCATGCTGCCCCTGGCGGGTGCCATCACCGACCGGGTCAACCGGCGTCGGATCATGATGATCGCGAGTTGTGCCTCCGGCTCGGTGCAGGTGGTCCTCGCCGCCCTGCTCTGGTCGGACAGTTTGCAGCTCTGGCACATCTACCTGCTGGTGTCGTTGAGTCAGGTAGCGTCGTCGTTCCAGCGGATCGCCTTCCAGTCGGCCGTACCTCAGCTGGTGCCCAAGCGTTACCTCGGGCACGCCATGGGCATCACCCAGATGTCCAACGGCTTCGCGATGCTGATGATGCCGGTTATCGCGGCGGGCCTGCTTGCCGCGATCGGGCTCAAGGGCATCCTACTGATCGACATCGGCAGTTACCTCTTCGCTGTGGTCGCGTTGGCCTTCATCCGTTTCCCCGACCTGCTCGGGTGGCGGCCGAAGGAGCGGTTGCTGGTGGCGATCGTCAACGGCCTGCGCTACTCGTGGAACCACCAGGGCTTCCGGTTGATGCTCGGTTATTTCTCGCTGGGCAACATCTTCCTGGCTCCGGCGCTGGTGCTGATCACCCCGTTGGTGCTGTCGTTCGCGACCGAGACGCAGGTGGCGCAGGTCGCCCTGGCGGAGGCACTTGGCGGTATCGCGGGTGGTGTGTTGATGTCGCTCTGGGGCGGCCCTCGGAACCGGCGGATGGTCGGGGTACTGATTGGCAACCTCGGCACCGCCATCGGCTGCTTCCTGATCGGGGTGAATCCGTCGGTCATCGCCATCGCCATCGGCGTGTTCTGGATGGCCATGGCAATGACCACCGCGCAGGGCATCTACGCCACGATTGTGCAGGTCAAGGTGCCGCAGCGGTACCACGGTCGGGTGTTCGCGCTCAACCAGACGATCTCGTGGTCGACGTTGCCGATCGGGTTCGCCCTGGTGGCCCCCGGGGCGACCGCGTTGTTCGAGCCGATGTTCGCCCCGGGCGGGGCGCTCGCCGACTCGGTCGGCGCGCTGATCGGCTCCGGCGCGGGCCGGGGGATCGGCTTCTCGTACCTGGTCTTCGGGGTGCTGCTGATGCTGGTGACGTGCGGCGGCTTCATGATCAGGACTCTGCGTCGCTTCGACACGGAGGTGCCGGACTCGTTGCCGGACGACCTGATCGGTGCGCAGGAGCGGGAACGGCGACTGGCCGAGGCAAAGATCGACGGCGAGAAGGTCGACGGCGAGAAGGTCGACGGCGAGAAGGTTGCGGTTAGCTGATCCATCAATCGTGGGGCGGGCCGGGCGGAAGCCGGGCCCGCCCCACGTGTTTCCCGCATTGGCGGGTAGCTCTCCGGCCCTGGCGGGCAGCGTGACGATCCAACCCGGGCAGACTTTCGTCTGCCTCACTGTCAGTTCGTTCGTTTTGACGAAAAGTATGGACAGGGCGAGCGGAAGCCTCCTAGGGTGTCCGTCACGACGCGTCGGAGTTTTATGAACGTCAATTAGCGCTGGCCTCGGATCCGGGCCGGCATCGCTCGGCGGGGGAGTCAACCCGTGCCCACCGCCGTCGCACGCTCCCGCCCACCCTGGAGGCAGCAGCATGGATCCACGGCTGTACCGGCGACGTCGCAACCAACTAGCCGGCCTGTTCGCCACCGTACTCGTCGCCAGTGGCCTCTGGTCGCCGCCGGCTGCCGCAGCGCCACCGGTGCGAGCGGCCATCGAGGTTCCGCCCCAGGAGCCCGGCGTCACCCTGCGCGTCTACGACGTACAGGTCCCGTTGACCGAGATCTGCACCCTCAAACCTGGGCAGACCCCGAACGTCGACAAGCTGATGCCCACCATCGACTGGGCTTCGACGGACGACTTCGGCATCGGCGACTACTTTGTCTCCCGGGTGATCGGGAACATCAACGTGCCGCAGGAGGGCGCCTACACCTTCCGGCTGATCAGCGACGACGGCTCTCGGCTGCTGATCGACAACCAGACGGTCATCGACCACGATGGCCTACATCCCGCCGACCCCAAGGACGGCACGGTCACTCTCGCGGCCGGCTACCACTCCCTGCTCATCGAGCACTTCGATCGGGCCCACGACCAGCAGCTCACGCTGGCCTGGCAGACACCGGGTTCCGCCGATTTCGTGACCGTGCCGAACTCGGTGCTGAGCACCGACGCCGGGGTCGTACGTGTGACCGCACCCGGCCGCAAGGAATGCGAGGGCGTCACCGACACGCCCGGTGACGGTCTGCCCCTGACCGAGGTGCACCCGAACTACACCCTCACCGATCTGCGGCCAGCTGGCTTCCAGCCGCAGGTCAGCGCAATGGACTGGTTGCCGGACGGTCGCCTGGCCGTGGCCACCTGGGGCGGCAGTAACAACACGTCGGGCGAGGTCTATCTGCTCGGCAACGTCACCGGCGCCACCGACCCGAGCCGGGTGACTACCCAGAAGGTGGCCAGCGGACTGAAGGAGCCGATGGGCGTCAAGTACGTCGACGGCAAGCTCTACGTCTCCCAGAAGCACGAGTTGACGGAACTCAACGACCGCGACGGGGACGGCGTCACCGACGAGTACCGGACCGTCGCGACGTGGCCGTTTGGCGGCAACTTCCACGAGTTCGCCTTCGGACTGCTCTACGACAGTCCGTACTTCTATCTGAACCTTTCGGTGGCGATCAACTACGGCGGTGCCACTACCGATCCGCAACCGGCACCGAACCGGGGTACCACGATCAAGGTGCACCGGACGACCGGCAAGATCTCGTACGTTGCGGGCGGCCTGCGTACCCCCAACGGCATCGGCCGTGGCCCCAACGGCGACCTCTTCGTCACCGACAACCAGGGCGGCTGGTTGCCGGCCTCGAAGTTGGTGCACATCAAGCAGGATCGCTTCTTCAACCACTACACCAACCCGGCTGGCCCGTACGACTCGAACCCGGTGACCGCGCCCGTGCTGTGGCTGCCGCAGAACGAGATCGCGAATTCGCCCAGCACCCCGCTCTATCTCACCCAAGGCAGGTTCGCCGGGCAGATGCTGATCGGTGACGTCACCTACGGCGGCATCCAGCGGGCGTACCTGGAGAAGGTCAAGGGGGAGTACCAGGGGGCGGTCTTCCGGCTCACCCAGGGGCTGGAGGCCGGTGTGAACCGGATCAGCCTGGGACCGGACGGTGCGATCTACACCGGTGGTCTGGGTGCCGGCGGTAACTGGGGGCAGGAAGGCAAACTGACCTACGGCCTGCAGAAGCTGACGCCCAACGGCAACGACGCCTTCGACATCCTGGCGATGCGCGCCCGGCCCAACGGGTTCGAGTTGGAGTACACCCAGCCACTCTCGGCCGAGACGGCGAGCGAGTTGGCCAGCCGGTACCAAATCAAGCAGTGGCGCTACGTCCCGACCGCCAACTACGGCGGCCCCAAGTACGGTGAGGAGACGCTGACCGTACGGTCGGCCGTGCTCTCCGACGACGGCCGGAAGGTCACCCTCGACATCGCCGGTTTGAAAGCCGGCCGGGTGGTACACGTGCGTTCGCCCCGCCCGTTCAGTGCCGCCAACGGTGCGTCGTTGTGGAGTACCGAGGCGTGGTACACCCTGAACCGGCTTCCCGGTAACCAGCCGCCGACCAACAGCTACGAGGCGGAGGAGGCGACCATCAACGGCGGTGCCGGTGTCAACACCGACCATGCTGGCTATTCGGGGTTCGGCTTCGTCGACGGATACGGCACTGTCGGCGCCGCCACCACCTTCACCGTCGAGGTGCGGACCGGTGGCAGCTACGACGTCGACCTGCGCTACTCCAACGGACCGAATCCGTTCGTCGGCCCGAAGACGGTGAGTGTCTACGTCAACGGACGCAAGATCAAGCAGACTACGTTGGCCGCCACTGACGACTGGAAGAGTTGGTCGACCCAGACCGAGACATTGAAGCTGCGTGCCGGGACCAACACCATCAGTTACCGTCATGACAGCGGCGACACCGGCCATGTCAACCTCGACCGCATCACCGTCGACAAACCAGGGGGTCCGGTGCGGACGGTACTCTTCGATGGCACGAGCCTGACGAACTGGCGGCACACCGACGGCCGTGAGGCACAGTGGCCCGTGGCCGACGGTGCGGCGGAGGTCTGCTGCGGCGATCTGCGCACCAAGGACAGCTACGGAGACTTCAAGCTGCACGTCGAGTTCTGGTTGCCGAACCTGCCGCCGGATGTGACCGGGCAGGATCGGGCCAACAGTGGCGTATACCTACAGGAGCGCTACGAAATCCAGGTGCTGGACTCGTACGGCAAGAACCCGCTCGCCGACAACGACGCGGCAGCCATCTATTCGAAGAAGGCCGCGGACAGTAACGCCGCGACCGCACCGGAAACCTGGCAGGCCTACGACATCACCTTCCGCGCGGCCCGGTTCGACAGCGCCGGTGTCAAGATCGCTGATGCCCGGGTCACGGTGGTGTGGAACGGTACGATCGTCCACGATGACGTAGCCATCGACGGACCGACCGGCGGTGGCCGGGCAGAAGGACCGACGCTCGGTGCCATCCGGCTTCAGGACCACGGAAACAAGGTGCGGTACCGCAACATCTGGATCGAGCCCTTGACGTAGCGCCGAAGACCCGTCGGGTTACTGCCGGCTATTCGGACAGTAAGAGGGCTTCCGCAGTTCAGAAGAGGTGCGGAAACCCTCTTTTCCGATCCCAACCGGCCGTCGAGTTGTCAGCTCGTCTCATGGCCTTCGATTTCAGCGGAATGGGGACTCGTCCGAGCCTGCCTTGCGGCTTCCGTGAGACGGTCGATGGCGTCCTTGGGGAGGCCACGCTCTACCGCGCTCCAGAAGATCCACGCATCGGCAACATCAGGAAGGATCCGTGCCACGTTCGGGTCGTCGACCTGGTCGGCGGCGAGGGTCGGCAGGCCGAGGACGGCCTGGATACGGCGCGGGCCAAGGTGCAGGGGATGACAGGCAGCCTGCTCGACGAAGTGCGCGACGAGCAGGTCGAGCGCCTGGCTCGTCTCCTGGGTCGAGGGCAGCGCCGCCGCGGCGTCGGAAGCGAGGAACGACCGTTTCAGTAGTTCGATTTCCACGCTGTCGGGAAAGGGTTCCGGCGGTGTGGCGACGTCGCTCAGTGCGCGGGCGCGGGCCAGGGTCAGCGCTCGCATCTTCCGGTACACCGTCGGCATCGGACTGGGCCGGTACTCTCGGTCTTCGAGCAACTCGTCCGAGGTGGCCAATGCGTCTTCGATCAGGCGCCGGGCGTATGCGGGGTCGAGTGGAGCGCTGACAAAGCCGTCGCTTTCGTTCCCGGCAATATCGATGATGTCGCGCAACGAGTCCACGTGCATGCTGAGCGTCAGTTCCCGGAACAGTCCGGTGCCGATCGTGCGGTCGATCATGGCCAGGATGCCGTGTTCGTCGACTCCGCCGTAGGAGAACGCACAAAGCAGGAATGCGGTTTCGTCGAACTGGTCGTGCGCCCACCAGCAGCCATCCACCCGTACCTGGCCGATTGTGGTTGCCCAGGGCGGCTCCGGTAGCCCCTGTTGGACGAGTCGGTCGGCGTGCGACCGGGCGAGTTCCCGCTGGGTATCAATCGTGCTCATCGCCTGGAAGCCACGCAGCGCCGCCACGGCTGTCGGTGTCTGACGTCGGCCCAGTTCGTGGATGATGCTGGCGTCAATCTGCACCGCGTCGGACAGCGACGGTCCGAAACCTTCCGCGTTCTGGTGGGCGAGTAGCTGCGTCATTCCCTGTTCGACGGACCACGGCGAACTGTTGGCCATGATCGTGAAGTTCCATTCCAGGAAGTTCGCGGCTTCGGCGGTACGACTGACGTTCTGACTGCTGTCGCTCATTTTTCGATTGTCGCAGGCGAATGGCCCCGCGCCGGTCTGGCGCAGCTCGAACACGCAGGCCAGCACGTTCGCCCTGCTGGTGAGCGCGTCGACGATCCAACTGTCGCACCCACCAGCGGGCAATCGAACGGTGCGGTAGGCGGTTTACGCGGCCGCCGGCTCGCCAGCCGTGCGGGTGTAGGTGAGGAAGAGCGCGCCACTGTCCAGGACGTGATGGTCGGTGAGTTCCCAGATGCGCGGGTCGAACTCGGCCCCGTGCCCGAACAGCGGAATGCCGGTGCCGATGGTCAACGGTGCCAGCTTCACGATGAGCTGGTCGATCTCCGGGTAGAGCGCGCCGGCCAGCTGGCCGCCGCCGATCACCCAGATGTCCTTGCCGGGCTGCTGCTTCAGCTCCCGTACGGTGGCGACCGGGTCGCCGGACACGATTTCCACCGCCGGGTCCGGGCTCTGCGAGAGGGTGCGGGAGAACACCAGGTGGTGCAGGTGCGGGTAGGCGTCGTTGACGCCGGCCTTCAGCCCGATCTCGTAGGAGTGGCGCCCCTCCAGGACGGTGTCGAAGTGGGTCCCCTCGGCGGTGATGTTGAGTGCCTGCCGGGCCGGCCCTGGCAGGGTCTCCGGGTATTGGGTGACCAGGTGACGCAGATAGTCCTCCGGAACTGGCCAGAACCCGCCGGGACCGGTGGGATCGGCGCCATCCGGGCCGGCGATAAAGCCATCCAGCGTCGAGGCGATGTAGTACACGAGCTTACGCACAGGGTTCCTTTGCTGAGGACATGAGATTACGGACAGCGACGGGCGCTTCGGGTCCGTCGCCGCCGGATCTCAATGATTACCGGCTGGGCTGACCTGGAACAATGGCTCGTTGTGAAACGTCTGGTTAGCGGAACTAAGCGATAGCGGGGTGTGATGGAGCGTCACGAGATCGAGACCTTCCTCGCTCTGGCGCAGGAACTGCACTTCCGTCGTACCGCCGAGCGGCTGCGCATCAGTAATGGCCGGGTCAGCCAGACCATCGCCAAACTGGAACGCCGGATCGGCTCGGCACTGTTCGAGCGCACCAGTCGCCACGTCCAGCTGACTGAGATCGGCCGCCACCTGTACGACGACATCGCCCCTCATCACCGCGCCATCCAGCAGGCCGTCGACCGGGCGACGGCCGCTGCCCGGGATGCCCGCCACACACTGCGCGTGGGATTCCTGGGGCCCGAGACCGGGGCTGCCCTGTCCCAGGTGATCAGCGCCTATCGAAACCGCCACCCGGGCTGCGAGGTGCAGGTGGTCCTGGAGGCGCCGCTCAGCGATCATGTTGCCGCACTGCGGGAAGGCGTGGTCGACGTGATGGCCACGATGCTCCCGATCGAGGAACCCGACCTGGTGGTCGGTCCGACCCTGTTGCGAGAGGGTCGAATTTTGGCCGTGCCGAGCGGCCATCCATTCGCCCGACGTGACCAGATCACGCTGGAAGACCTGGCCGGTGAAACCGCCATCTACGCCGCCAGTCCGGCCCCGGCGTACTGGCAGGAGTACCACCACCCCACGCGTACTCCCAGCGGCAGGCCGATCCACCGTGGCCCGGCCATCGACACCGTCCAGGCCGGACTCACGATCATCGGTGCGGGTCAGGGCATGGCCGTGGCTACGGCCCAGGCCGGCCAGTACTTCCGCCGTCCCGACATTGCCTACATCCCGATCGTCGACGGTGCCCCTGCCGAGTTCGTTCTGGTGTGGGCCGCGGCAGCCGAGAACGAACGCATTCTGGCCTTCGCTGCTGCGGCACGGAGGATCATTTCCAGCGAAACGTAGGCGGTACGGTTCAGCGCCAGTCGGCCCGCATCGAGTCACCCTCGATGCTCTGGTGACATTCGACACTTTCCCGACAAAGCCCGAGATCAACACGTCATAACATCGACAAATCTCGTTGCAAGGGGCCGCTGGAGGGTGACAGGAGCGTTTCAAGGGGTTATGTTACCCGTGCCTAACTAAGGCTAGCCTCACCTACATTCCGGCTGGGATGGTCGGTGATCCCTGATCGGGAGGAGTGGGATGCGCCAGAGTGGAATCGCCGGGGTGACCGCGTTGGTTACCGGCGCCGGCCAGGGCATTGGGCTGGCGGTCGCGCGAGCGCTGCAGGCACACGGGGCCCTGGTCGCCGCCGTCGACCAGGAAGCCACCGGTGTCCAACGACTGGCCCGGGAACACCCGGACAGCATTACCGGCTTCTGTGCCGACGTCGCGCAGTCGACAGAGGTCGACGAGGTCGTGGCGACCGTCGAGCGCGACCTCGGTCCGATTGGGATCCTGGTCAATGTGGCTGGTGTGCTGCGGGTTGGGGCGGTGGTCGACTACAGCGACACCGACTGGACGACCACCTTCGCGGTCAACACCTCCGGTGTCTTCCACACCTCCCGGGCGGTAGCCCGGCGGATGACCCCGCGTCAGCAGGGAACGATCGTCACCGTTGCCTCCAACGCCGCCGGCGTGCCGCGTGCCGGCATGGCCGCGTACGCCGCCTCGAAAGCCGCCGCCACCATGTTCACGAAGTGTCTCGGACTGGAACTGGCCGCGCACGGCATCCGGTGCAACATCGTCGCCCCAGGCTCGACCGACACCCCGATGCAACGGTCGCTGTGGACCAGCGGCGACGACTCGGCCCAGGTCATCGCCGGCAGCCCGGACACCTACCGGGTCGGCATCCCACTGGGCCGGCTCGCCACCCCCGAGGACATCGCCGACGCCGTGCTGTTCCTCGTCTCCGACCAGGCCCGGCACATCACCATGCACGACCTGTACGTCGACGGCGGTGCCACCTTGCGTGCCTGATCCACCTCGGCCAGCCGGCCCGGCCGGTCGCCCAGGGTAGTTCCGGACCAGGGGTCCACCCCGCACCGGCCAGCTCAACAATCTGTTACCGCAGGACAGCGCCGTGCCTGTCGAATGGAGTCGCCATCGTGATCATCGCCCCGCCGGATGTCACCGCCACCGAGCTGCTGGCAGCCTACGAACCAGGCACGTCGTCGCTGTTCGTCTCGCCGCGCGGCACCCTGCTCGCCGAGGGCACGTACTTCGCCGTACCGCCCTCCGCCCGGCCGCACGGGCTGGGTGACCTCGCCGAACGGGTCCAGGCCGGGCTCGGTGTCGCCGAGGCGGCCGGGCACGAGACCCGGGTGGTCGTCGGTGCGGTTCCCTTCGACCCCGGTGCGCCCGCCCATCTGGTGGTCCCACAGCGGGTCCGGCGGGCCGGCCCCCTGTCCGCCCCGATCCCGGAGAACGGACCGCCTACCGCACTGCGCTGCACCGTCCAGGCCGAGCCCGCACCCCGCCAGTACGCCGACGCGGTCGGTCGCGCCGTCGGCCGGATCCGAGCCGGTGACTACACCAAAGTGGTGCTCGCCCGGTCGCTGCGGCTGACCGCGACCGCCCCGCTGGACCTGCCCGCGCTGCCCCGCGCCCTCGCCCGGCGGGACCCGCACGGCTACACCTTCGCGATGGACCTGGGCGTCGGTCGTACGCTGGTGGGGGCCAGCCCTGAACTGCTGGTGTCCCGGTTCGGGTCACGGGTGGTGGCAAACCCGATCGCCGGCTCGGCCGCCCGGCACCCCGATCCGGTGGAGGACGCGCGGCGAGGCACTGCCCTGCTCGCCTCGGCCAAGGACCGACACGAACACGCGGTGGTGGTGGATGCGGTCGCCGCCGGCCTTCGTCCGCTCTGCGCCCGCCTCGACGTACCGGCCGAACCGTCACTGGTGCGTACGGCGGCGATGTGGCATCTCTCCACCCAGGTCACCGGTGAGGTCGCCGACCCGGGGATCTCGGCACTGGCCCTGGCCGCCGCGCTGCACCCGACCCCGGCGGTCTGTGGCACCCCGGCCGCCGCCGCGCGCGCCGCGATCGCCGAACTCGAACCCTTCGACCGGGGGTTCTACACCGGGCTGGTCGGCTGGGGCGACGCCAACGGCGACGGCGAATGGGTGGTGGCGGTGCGCTGCGGCCTGGCCGAAGGAGACACGCTGCGCCTCTACGCTGGAGCTGGCATCGTTGCCGACTCGGTACCCGAGGCCGAACTGGCTGAGACCACCGCCAAGTTCGGCACCTTCCTGACCGCGTTGGGGGTATCCGATGTGGCCTGAGGAGTTCGCCGCCCGCTACCGCGCCCAGGGCTACTGGCGCGGCGAGACCTTCAGCGACCTGCTGGCGACCTGCGCCCAGTGCTACGGCGACCAGATCGCCGTCATCGAGGGCGACCGCCGGGTCAGCTACGCCGAGCTGGCCGACCGGGCCGATCGGCTGGCCGCCGGCCTGTACGGGATCGGCGTGCGGCACGGCGACCGGGTGGTGGTGCAGTTGCCCAACGTCGTGGAGTTCTTCGACGTCATCTTCGCGCTGTTCCGCCTCGGTGCCCTGCCGGTGTTCGCGCTGCCCGCCCACCGGGCCGCCGAGATCGGCTACTTCTGCGCGCACACCGAGGCCGTCGCGTACATCACCACCGACGTGCACGAGGGCTTCGACCACCGGCAGTTGGCCGCGGTCGTCGGGGACGCGCGGGTCATCGTGGCTGGCGACCCGGGCGAGCACACCGCCCTGGCCGACCTGTACGTCACACCGACCGCGCTGCCACCCGGCCCCGCCGCCGCCGACCTGGCGTTCCTCCAGCTCTCCGGCGGCAGCACCGGGCTACCGAAGCTGATCCCGCGCACCCACGACGACTACCTCTACAGCGTGCGGGCCAGCGCCGAAATCTGCGAACTCTCCGCCGACACCGTCTACCTGTGCGCGTTGCCGGTGGCGCACAACTTCCCGCTCTCCTCGCCCGGGGTCCTCGGCGTGCTGTACGCCGGGGGGCGGGTCGTCCTGGCCCCCCGGCCCGACCCGGCCACGGTCTTTCCGCTCATCGAACGCGAGGGCGTCACCATCACCGCCCTGGTCCCGCCGCTGGCGCTGCTCTGGCTGGACGCCGCAGCCCGGCCGGGGTCGACCGCCGACCTGTCCAGCCTTGAGGTGTTACAGGTGGGTGGGGCCAAGCTGGCCGACGAGGTGGCCGGACGGGTCGGCCCGACCCTCGGCTGCCAGGTTCAGCAGGTGTTCGGCATGGCCGAGGGCCTGGTCAACTACACCCGGTTCGGCGATCCTGACGACATCGTGTTGCACACCCAGGGGCGGCCCATCTCGCCCGACGACGAGATCCGGGTGGTCGACGACGACGGGGTCGAGGTCCCACCGGGGGAGGTGGGGCATCTGCTCACCCGGGGGCCGTACACCATCCGGGGCTACTGGCGGGCCGAGGAGCACAACGCCACCGCGTTCACCCCGGACGGGTTCTACCGCACCGGAGACCTGGTCCGGGTCGTCGACGGTGGCTACCTGGTGGTGACCGGCCGGGCCAAGGACCAGATCAACCGGGGCGGGGAGAAGATCGCCGCCGAGGAGGTGGAGAACCACATCCTGGCCCATCCCAGCGTGCATGACGTCGCTGTGGTGGCCGTACCCGATCCCTATCTCGGCGAACGGACGTACGCGTTCGTCGTCGCCCGCCCGGACGCCCAGCCACTGACCGCGCCCATGATCCGTGGTTTCGTCCGGCAGCGCGGGCTGGCGGCGTACAAGATCCCAGACAAGGTGGAGTTCGTCGACACGTTCCCGGTCACCGGCGTCGGCAAGGTCAGTCGCAAGGACCTGCGCGCCGCCCTGCGGGACCGACTCGCCGCCTCGAACACCGCCAGCTCGACCACCGTGAAGGAAGGCTGAACCGTGCTGCCCAGCATCGCTCCATATCCACTGCCGACCGAGGCGGAGCTGCCCGCCAACCGGGTGGCCTGGCGGCCCGACCCGGCCCGCGCGGTCCTGCTCATCCACGACATGCAGAACTACTTCCTCGACGCGTTCGGTACGCACGAGACGCCCCTGCCCGGCGTGGTGGAGAACATCGCGGCGATCCGCAAGCACTGCACCGACCTGGGCGTGCCGGTGGTCTTCTCGGCCCAGCCCGGTGGGCAGACCCCCGAGCAGCGGGGGCTGTTGCTCGACTTCTGGGGCGACGGCCTGCCGGCCGACCCGCGCGCCGCCGCGATTACCGATGCGCTCACCCCCGCACCGGGGGATGTCCAGCTCACCAAGTGGCGCTACAGCGCCTTCGTCCGTACCGACCTGGACGCGCTCTTCGGCGAGCGGGACCAGTTGCTCGTCACCGGCGTGTACGGCCACATCGGCGTGCTCGCCACCGTGCTGGACGCCTTCATGCGCGACATCCAGCCGTTCCTGCTGGCCGACGCGGTGGCCGACTTCACCGCCGAACAGCACCGGGACACGCTGCGCCACGTCGCCCAGCGCTGCGGCTACGTCACCACCACCCGGTCCGCCGCCGACGCGCTGCTGGGGGTGGCGGCATGACCATCGAGACGCTGCGTGCGCAGGTGATCGAGGTGCTGGGCGAGCCGGTCGGCGACGACGACAACCTGCTCGACGCCGGGCTGGACTCGATCCGGCTGATGACCCTGGTGGAGCGTTGGCGGGCCGACGGGCGAGAGGTGTCCTTCCTCGACCTGGCCGAGGACCCGACGATCGCCGGGTGGGCCACCCTGCTCGCCGACGCCGACGCCGACGCCCGATGAACGCCGCGCTTGTCGAGGCCGGCCCGCGGGTCGTCGCCGAGCTGCCCACACCCACCGAGCTGCGGTCCGCGTACCCGCTCGGCCCCGAGCGGCAGGCGGAGATCGGCCGGCACCGGCGGGCCATCGCCAATGTGCTCAACGGTACGGACGACCGGCTCCTCGTCGTCGTCGGCCCCTGCTCGGTGCACGACCCGGCCGCCGGGCTGCACTACGCCCGCCAGTTGGCGGCAGTCACCGACGAGTTCGCCGATGATCTGCTGATCGTGCTGCGGGCCTACCTGGAGAAGCCGCGCACCATGGTCGGCTGGAAGGGCCTGCTGGCCGACCCGTACCTGGACGGCACCCAGGACCTCGGCGCCGGGCTGCGCATGGGGCGGGAGTTCCTGTGTCAGGCCGCCGAACTCGGCCTGCCCCTGGCGTACGAGTTCGTGGAGCCGCTCTTCGCCCCGTACCTGTCCGACCTGGTCTCCTGGGGGGCGATCGGCGCACGGACCGTGGCCAGCCAGCCGCACCGGCAACTGGCCTCCGCCCTGCCGATGCCGGTCGGCATGAAGAACACCACCAGCGGTGACGTCCGGGCCGCCGCCGAGGCGGTGCACGCCGCCGCCGCGGCACACGTCTACGCCGGGCTCGACCCGGACGGCCATCCGGCGGTACTGCACAGCGCGGGCAACCGGGACTGCCACGTGGTGCTGCGCGGCGGTGTCACCCCGAACTACGACGCCGCCTCGGTGGCCTCGGCGCTGGCGGTCCTGCGGTCCGGGGGACTGCCGGCCCGGCTGGTGGTGGACGCCTCGCACGGCAACAGCGGCAAGGACCATCGGCGGCAGCCGCTGGTCGTGGCCGATCTGGCCGCACAGCTCTCCGCCGGGCAGCGGGGCCTGGTCGGGGTAATGGTCGAGTCGTTCCTCGCCGAGGGACGACAGGAGATAGAGGCAACCCCGCTGCGGTACGGGATGAGCGTCACCGACGCCTGCCTCGGCTGGCCCGACACCACCGCCGCCCTGGCGACCCTGGCCGAGGCGGTACGACAGCGACGGCACCATGCCGACACCGACGACGAGGTTCCCCAGCCGTGACTGACGTGTTGCCGCTGACCGCCGCGCAGGCCGGGATCTGGGCCGGCCAGCAACTCGACCTGACCAGCCCGGCCTACAACGCGGGGGAGTACGTCGAGCTGCGCGGCCCGCTCGACGTACCGGTGTTCGAGGCGGCGCTGCGGCAGGCGATGGCCGAGGCGGAAGCGCTGCACGCCCGGTTCACCGATGCTCCGGCACAGCACCTCGATTCGACGATCGGGTGGCCGCTGCACCGGGTCGAAGTGGCCGGCCAGGCGGAGGCGTTGACCTGGATGCGGGCCGACCTGGCCACCCCGGTCGACCTGACGGCCGGTCCGCTCTTCACCCAGGCGCTGATCAGCACCGGTCCGGACACCCACCTGTGGTATCAGCGGGTGCACCACATCGCCGCCGACGGCTACGCCTTCGCGCTGCTGGCCCGGCGGGTCGCCCAGCTCTACACGGCCGCCCGGACCGGGCGCGATTCGCCACGCGGCCGGTTCGCCCCGGTGCGGCCCGTGCTGGACGAGGACCTTGTCTACCAGGGCTCCGAGCGGTACACCACCGACCGGGAGTTCTGGACGGAGTACCTCGCCGACGCGCCGGCCCCCGTCTCGCTGGCCCCGGCCACCCCGATGGGACACGGGGTGCGGCGGCACCGGGTGGCGCTACCCGCAACGCTGGACGCCAGCGGCACGGGCTGGCCCGACCTGGTGCTGGCGGCCGTGGTCGCCCTGCTGCACCGCCGTACCGGGGCCGGCGAGGTCGTACTCGGCCTGCCGGTGATGGGACGGCTCGGCTCCGCCGCGCTGCGGGTGCCGTGCATGGCGATGAACATCGTGCCGATGCGGATCCCGGTCCCGCCCGAGGCGACCCTGACCGACCTGGCCACCGTCGTCGCCGACCAGCTGCGCGTCACTCGACCGCACCACCGCTACCGCTACGAGCAGCTGCGTCGCGACCTGGGACTGGTCGGCGGCGACCGGCGGCTCTTCGGTCCGGTGGTCAACATCATGCCGTTCGACTACCGGCTCGCGTTCGACGGGCTGACCGCCACCAGCCACAACGTCTCCGCCGGACCGGTGGAGGATCTCTCCGTCGCGGTGGCCGACCGGGGCGACGGCCGACACCTCGACCTGGACGCGAACCCGGCCGCCTACTCGGCCGCCGACCTGGCCGGCTACGCCGACGAACTGCTCGACCTGCTCGCCACGGCGCAACGGGACACTCCGGTGACCAGGACGGTGCCGATCCTCGACGGAGGACCGCTGCCGGTGCCCGCCGAACCGGTCACCGAGCTGATCCGTCGGGCGGCCACTACTCACCCGGACCGGGCTGCTGTCGTTGACGGCCCCCGTCAGGTGACCTACGCCGAGCTGCTCGCCGACGCGACCGGGACGGCCGACCGGCTGACCGCGCTCGGGGCCGGACCGGGCACGCTGGTCGCGGTGGCGCTGCCCCGGGGCGTCGAGGCGGTTACCGCAATCCTCGGCACCCTGCTATCCGGTGCCGCCTATCTGCCGCTCGACCCGGACGGGCCGGTCGAGCGGGCCGAGACCGTGCTCGCCGACGCCCGGCCCGCCCTGAGTATCACGGCGGATGGCATCCAGCGCCGGTCGGACGGGATCGATCGGGACCCTGACCTCGGCTACGTCATCTACACCTCCGGCTCGACCGGACGCCCCAACGGGGTGGCGGTCGGCCGGGCCGCCCTGGCCCACTTCGTCGCCGGTGCCACCCACCGGTACGGCATCACCGGCACCGATCGGGTGCTCCAGTTCGCGCCGCTGCACTTCGACGCCAGCGTGGAGGAGATCTTCCTGACCCTGGGTGCGGGCGGCACGCTGGTGGTGCGGACCGAGCACATGCTGGAGTCCATTGCCGACCTGCTGGCCGGCTGCGCCGAATACGGCGTCACCGTGCTCGACCTGCCCACCGCGTACTGGCACGAGCTGGCGTACGCGGGACTGCCGATGCCATTGGGACTCCGTACCGTGATCATCGGTGGGGAGGCGGCGCTGCCGGAGCGGGTCGCCCGGTGGCACGAGACAGTCGGCGCGGACGTGCGGTTGTTCAACACATACGGCCCGACCGAGGCGACCGTGGTGGCCACCGTCGCCGAGTTGACCCCCGACGAGACCGAGGTGCCGATCGGGCTTCCGTTGCCGGGTGTGCGGTGTGCGGTCGTACACGACGAGTTGTGGCTGCTCGGCGGGGGACTGGCCACCGGTTATCTGGGCCAGCCGGAGCTGACCGCTCGCCGGTTCGGCGCGCTGGCCGGTGCGCGGGCCTACCGCACCGGGGACCGGGTGCGGCTGCGTCCCGACGGCCAGCTTGCCTTCGCCGGCCGGGTGGACGACGAGTTCAAAATCAGCGGGCATCGGGTCGACCCGGGTGAGGTCGAGTCGGTGCTCCTGCGTCATCCCGCTGTGGCCGAGGCGGCCGTGGTCGGCAAGGCCGGCGCCGGGGGAGTCAAGCACCTGGTGGCGCACGTCGTCACCGACCTGTCCGACGTGGAGCTGCGGGAGCACGCTGGCCGGGCACTGCCGGCGGCGGTGGTGCCGGCGGTCTTCGTCCGCACCTCGCGGCTACCGCGTACCTCCAGCGGAAAGATCGACCGGACGGCCCTCCGGGCGGTCGAGGTCGTGCCGGTAGCGGCCGACGAGCCAGCCAGCGACGCCGAGCGTGCGGTGCTGGCGGTGCTCCGCGAGGTGCTGGGCGTCGGCCGGATCGGGCCGGACGACGACTTCTTCGCCCTGGGCGGGCAGTCGTTGCAGAGCATCCAGGTCGCCAATCGGCTCGGGGTGCCGGTGGCGACGGTGTTCGCGTATCCGACCGCCGCCGGGCTGGCCCGGCTGCTGGCCGAACGTTCCGGGGCGGCACCGGACAGCGCGTCGGAGTCGGCTCTGTCGGCCGGCCCGGCAACGGATGACGTTGCCGAGCACGTGACCGACGCGGTGCTACCGGCCGGGATCGGCCCCCGCCCGGTGCCCGGTGTCGGCCGGGTGTTGCTCACCGGGGCCACCGGTTTCGTCGGGATCCACCTGCTCGCCGAGCTGCTCACCCGATCGACCGACCGGGTGGCCTGCCTGGTTCGCGCCGGTGATGCGGCCGCCGGCCTGACCCGGCTCCGGGAGGCCCTGGACCGGCACGGGCTGCGGGTGCCGATGGACCGGGTGGACGTCGTGGTTGGGGACCTGACCCAGCCGTACGCCGGGCCGCCCGTGGACGCGGTCTACCACGCGGCGGCGTCGGTCAGCGTGGTACGCGGTTACCGCAGCCTACGGCCGGCCAACGTGGACGGTACGCGCTACCTGCTCGCCCTGGGCGTGCCGTTCCACCACGTCTCCACCGTCGCGGTCGCCACCGAACCCGGCTTCGTCGCGGCGCATCCCGGCCTGCGGGACGGCTACCAGCGGTCCAAGTGGGCCGCCGAGGAACTCGTCCGGCAGGCCGGTGACCGGGGTGTCCCGGTCACCGTCTACCGGCTCGGCCGGGTGGTCGGACCGGCCGACACCGGTTACGTCAACCCCGACGATCTGGTGTGGCGGATCCTGCGTGCGGGCGTACCCCGGGGGGTGCTGCCTGATCTGGGGGTTGCCGAGCCGTGGACCCCGGTCGACTGGGTGGCGGCGACGGTGGTCGCGCTGGCCCGATCCGGTGCGACCGGCGTGCACAACCTGGTTCCGTTGCCTCCGGTACGGCTGTCCCAGGTGTCCGCCTGGGTACGCGACTACGGCTTCGCCGTCGAGGTGGTGCCGCTGCCGATATGGCAGGACCGGGTCCGGGCCGACGCATCGGACGCGGACAGCGCCACCCTGGCCTTCTTCGACCAGACCGGACCCGTCATTCCCGAGCAGGCTGTGCCTAGCAGCTCGGTCCATACCGGACCCGATGCCGGCATCCAGACTGGATCGGGCCGGCAGCCCGGCTCGGTCGGTGTGCCGCCACTGGTTGCCGGCCCGCCATGCCCACCGGTCGACCGAGCGCTCATGTACCGCTATCTCGATCATGCCGTCAAGGTCGGGCTACTGCCTGCACCGAGCTGCTGAGGGCGACGACAGAGGAGGACCGGAGCCGGCCGATCGACATATGGGCTTATGTTAGCCTCACCAAAGTTGCGAAGAGAGGTGATCGTCGTGGCGGGATCCTCCCGGCTACACGCCGAGGGACTATCGCTCGCCTACGACCAGCGCGTTGTCGCCGAGCACCTGGACGTGACGATCCCCGACAAGTCGTTCACCGTGATCGTCGGACCGAACGCCTGCGGAAAGTCAACGCTACTGCGGGCGCTGTCCCGGATGCTCCGTCCCCAGGCGGGCGCGGTCTATCTGGACGGTCGGCAGATCACCACCTACCCGGCCCGGGAACTGGCCCGCCAACTTGGGCTGCTGCCCCAGACTCCGATCGCGCCCGACGGAATCACCGTGGTCGACCTGGTCGCCCGAGGACGCTACCCACACCAAACGGTGTGGCGGCAGTGGTCACGGGAGGACGAACGCGTCGTACACGAGTCGATGCTGGCCACCGGGGTGGCCGACCTCGCCCAGCGGCGGGTCGACGAACTCTCCGGTGGTCAGCGGCAGCGGGTGTGGCTGGCCATGGCGTTGGCCCAGCGTACCGATCTGCTGCTGTTGGACGAGCCAACCACGTTCCTCGACATCACCCACCAGATCGAGGTGCTCGACCTCTGCGCCGATCTCCAGGAGGCCGGGCGGACCCTGGTCGCCGTCCTGCACGACCTCAACCAGGCGTGCCGCTACGCGACCCACCTCATCGCGATGCGAGACGGGCAGGTTGTCGCCGAGGGCGTACCGGCCGAAATCGTCAATGCCGAGCTGGTACGTCGAGTGTTCGACCTGGACTGTGAGGTGATCACCGACCCGCAGTCTGGTGGCCCCCTGGTGGTGCCGGTCGCCCGGCGCCGGGCCCGGGCCGCCGCGCTGGTCGACGCATGACCACCGCCTCGGTCCACCCTGGCGATACCGGCACACCAGCGAAGCAGGCGTCGCCCCCGGTCGGTCGACCCCGGAGCCGGCGCTGGTTCGGTCTCGCCGTCGGTCTGCTGGTCCTCGCCGCCAGCGTGCTGCTCAGCATCGCCGTCGGGGCTCGGGCCATCTCGCCCGACACCGTGTGGCACCTACTGTGGCACCCGGACGGATCCGAGCTTTCGGTCACCATCCACGAGCTGCGGATTCCGCGTACCCTGCTCGGCCTGCTGGTCGGAGTCGGGCTCGGCCTCGCCGGTGTGCTCATGCAGGCGCTGACCCGCAACCCGCTGGCCGATCCCGGCCTCTTCGGGGTCAACGCCGGTGCGGCGTTCGCGGTGGTCTCCGCGGTGGTCTTCTTCGGCCTGACCGAACCCGGCGAATATCTGTGGTTCGCAATCCTCGGCGCGGGCCTCACCGCAGCGGTGGTCTACGTCCTCGGCGGAGCCAGCCGCCCTTCCTCACACACTCGACTGGCGCTGGCCGGGTTCGCGGTCGCCGCCGCACTCCAGGCGGTCACCCACGGCTTCACCACCATGAACGCCACCGCGTACGACGAGATCCGGTTCTGGCTGGTGGGGACCTTCGCCGGCCGCGAGGCCGAGGTCGTCGTCGGGGTGGCACCCCTGATTGCCGTTGGTGCGGTGCTGGCCCTCTTCCTCGGCCGGTCGCTGAACGCGCTCGCCCTCGGCGACGATTCCGGTCGCGCGCTCGGCGCTAGCCCCGGCCGTACCCGCGCACTGGGCACGCTGGCGGTGCTGTTGCTCTGCGGGGCAGCCACCGCAGGCGCCGGACCGATCCACTTCCTGGGCCTGGCGGTGCCGCACATCGTACGTCTGATCACCGGCCCGGACCATCGCTGGCTGCTCGCCTACAGCGCCGTCTACGCCCCGGCACTGCTGCTCCTGGCCGACGTGCTCGGCCGGGTGATCGCCTTCCCCGCCGAGGTGCCGGTGGGCATCGTGATGGCCTTCCTCGGCGCACCGATCTTCATCGTCCTGTTGCGCCGCCGGCACGCGGTGACGCACTGACCCGCCAAGCGAGGTAACCCCGTGACGGCCATGGACCACCGCTCGGCCGGCGAGGTCGGCATGACGCTGACCCCGGCCCTGCGCTCGCCCACCGACCGGTTCTCGGTACGGCTTCGTCGCCGGCCGCTGGTGGTGAGCCTGGTGCTGCTGGCGCTCGCGGTGGGCACCGCGCTGTTCTCGCTGAGCTGGGGCAGTGCCGTGTCGGTCGGCGACACTCTGGCCGCGTTGGTCGGTGCCGGCACCCCCGCCGCCGACCTGGTGGTCTTCCAGTTTCGGCTGCCCCGAGTGCTCGGCGCGCTGCTGGTCGGGATCTGTCTCGGCGTCGCCGGGGCACAGTTCCAGAGCCTGACCCGCAACCCGCTGGGGAGCCCCGACATCGTCGGCTTCACCAGTGGCGCATCGGCCGGTGCCGTCTTCGTGCTGCTGGTCGTCGGCGAGCAGGCGATGGCCGTTTCCGCCGGCGCGATCGGATTCGGCCTGGCCACCGCCGTCATCATGTACCTGCTCTCCTGGCGGCGCGGCGTGAACGGCGTACGGCTGGTCCTGGTGGGCGTGGCGATCAGCGCGATGCTCGAATCCGTCACCGCCTACCTGCTGATCCAGGCCGACATCTACGAGTCGCAGGCGGCGCACGTCTGGCTCGTGGGCAGCCTCGCCGCCACAAAGTGGGACCAGGTCTGGCTGTTGGTCGGTGTCATTGTGCTGTTGGTACCGGCGGCGGTCATGCTTTCCCGACCGTTGGACCAGTTGAGCCTGGGCGACGAGGCCGCCCGCTCGCTCGGGCTGCGGGTGGAGCGGACCCGGTTGGCGGTGCTCGCAACGGCGGTCATCCTCGCCGGGGTGTCGGTCGCCGCCGTCGGACCGATCGCGTTCGTGGCGCTCGCCGCTCCGCAACTCGCCCGTCGCCTCACCGCCGGCCCGGGGGTCGGTGTCATTCCGGCCGCCTTCATGGGTGCGCTGCTGCTCTGCGTCGCCGACCTGGTCGCGCGGCTGCTACCACTGCCCGGCCAACTCCCGGTCGGGGTGGTCACCGGTGGCCTCGGCGGCGGTTACCTCGCTTGGCTGTTGTGGCGCGAGCACCGGTCCGGTCGTGCCTGAACTGTTCCGCCCGACCGGTTTGTCGCTGCGCTGCCGCTTCGTTCCGTACCGCGATCTCTCCGGGCTCGACCGTTCCGCTCCGGACCGGCTCCGAGCATGTCGGAGCCAACTTTCCTGGCTTGAGAGCTGATATCGCCTATGTTGTCCGGCTGCCTCCTGTCAATGTAAGACGGACGAACGGACGCGGATCGCGGCTATTTGTTTACTGGACCTACGACCCCGGCCCGGCCAGGCTTGGTCGAGGTGACCGGCAGGATTGCTCTGATTGCGGCTGGGATAATCGTGCCCATGTGGTTGGAGTCGCGGTGACGGCTACGTCGGTTCGTGGAGTGGAGCCGGTACGCGGTTTGTTGGCGGTCTATCCCGGTACGTTTGATCCGTTCACCCCGGGGCACCGCGACCTGGTGGCCCGTGCCCGGGTGATGTTCGACCGGATCATCGTGTTGCTGGCGGTGAACGCCGACAAGCGACCAACCGCCGAGGCCACGGCCACGGCCGTATGCGTGCGCGACGCCGTGCCGGCAGCCTGGGGCAATGTCGAGGTGGACACCTGGACCGGCCTGACCACCGCAGCCTGCCTGCGCCGCGGTGCCACGGCCATCGTCCGTGGCGTACGTACGGCTGCGGACCTTCGCTACGAGTACCAGCTTGCTGCGATGAACGAGCAACTCGGCATTCAGACTGTCTGGTTGCCGTCCCGTCCGCAGTTGGCCGCCACTTCGTCCACGGTCGCACGCGCATACCGCTCGGCGCGGTCGGCCCGTCCGTCCCCTGAATCCTGAAGACTGACGCGCAGGGGTACCGGAACGGTGGCAACGCCTCAAGGTGGGATGCATTTGACGGTGATCCGCTGCTGGGTGACCAGGCGGCGCTGCAGACTACTGTTGTTCCGCATGTCCCATGTCGAGATTGAGGTTACGGCGGATCTGGTCCGGGCTCTGCTCCGCGAGCAGCACCCCGACCTTGCTGATCGCCCGGTTCGGCTGGGCGCGCGTGGATGGGACAACCAACTGTGGCGCCTCGGCGACGACCTGGCCGTCCGGCTTCCCTGGGCGACCGGGTCCGCGGACGCATTGCTGCGCAAGGAGTACGCCTGGCTGCCCACGCTAGCCCCATACCTCCCGTTGCCAATCCCCGTGCCGCAGCGATTCGGCGAGTCCTCCGAACGATTTCCTCGGCCCTGGCTCATCACCACCTGGGTTCCGGGCACACCCGCTGATCAGGTCCCCGCCACGCGAGCCTCCGACGCGGCCAAAGCCTTGGCCACTTTCCTGACGGCTCTGCACCGACCCGCCCCCAGCGGCGCGCCGCCAGGCCGAGACCGCGGGGGGCCACTGGTCGACCACGCTGAGGGATTCGCCGAAGGGCTCACCCACGCCACCGAGCGAGGGCTGATCCAAGACCCGGACGCCGTCCGCGCCGTCTGGCACGACGCAGTCACCGCGCCGCAATGGACAGGCCCGGCGCAGTGGCTGCACGCCGACCTACACCCAGCCAACGTCCTCACCGCCGATGGCACCTTCTGCGGCGTGATCGACTTCGGCGACCTCTGCACGGGCGATCCGGCATACGACCTCGCCGCCGTGTGGCTCCTGCTACCGGACGACACCACCGATCACTTCTACGCGGCCTACCAGCCGACCCCGGACACCGCCACCATGCGCCGCGCCCGCGGCTGGGCGATGGCACGCGCTCTCAGCGGCATTCTCATCGGCGACGACGGCGTCCACGGCCGCCCAGGCGGCAAGCCCACCTGGGGCCCACCCGCCCACGCTGCCCTGCAACGCCTCATCACCACAATCCACTGACACGACGATCGCCACCGCGTCCGACAGACGGCGTGACCACCATCCGCTCATCGGCAGAGTCCGGCGGTAACGGCTGGCGGCATGTGCGGATGTTTGATGGACGTCTGAAGCAGGTGGGTCACCGCCGGGCTACGAGAGCTTGGTGAAGTTCCTGCTGGTCCAAGGCCGTGAGGTCTCGGCGGGGGACATAGCCCTTCACTTTCCCGCGATCAGCCGCCCGGCGGTGTCCCAACATCTTGGGGTCCTCACCGAGGCAGGTCTCGTCGACGCCCGTCGCGATGGCAACCGTCGCCTCTACCGGCTCCGGCCCGACGGGTACGCCGAAGCGGCCGCCTTCCTCGAGTGCATGTGGTCCGACCGACTCGGTCGCCTCAAGCAGGCGGCCGAGCGGGAGGAGCGGGCACAGGCCAGCACCCAGGACGGGAAGGACGCATCATGAACGGCGCAGAGGGCACAGCGATTGAGCAGACGCTGCACATCGACGCGCCACCCGAGACGGTCTGGCGGTTCTTCACCGACCCGGGGCGATTGGCGCAGTGGTGGGGCCCGGCCGTGCTCGACCCCCATCCGGGCGGCGAGATCCGGGTGCTGCTAGAGGATGGCCCGCGCCCGGTGATGCGGGGCGAGTTTGTCGAACTCGTGCCACACCACCGGCTTGTCTTCACCTTCGGCTGGGAGCCCGCAGCCGGAGCTCCCGACATTCCACCCGGGTCCTCCCGAGTCGAAGTGACGCTCATCGAGAACCGTGGCGGCACCACGCTCACCCTCAGGCACAGCGGCCTGCCACCCATGCTCGAACACGAGACCCACGATGGCTGGGAGCATTTCCTACGCCGTCTCGACCATGCGGCGGATCATGAGCGCCAGTGGCAGCCCGGAGCGGGCTTCCGCGTCTGACGAAGGCATCGTCCCGCCACGCGCGCCCGACTCTACGAGGACCAGCAACCACGTGATCGCTCGCTGACACTGACACACCAACATCCTCAATTCGGCAGTTGCGTGTGCACTTGTGGTTGCCGCGTCATCGCCTGGCGGCTGACTGGACGATGTCCGGGCCGCCGGTGTGCGGCGTCGGATGGTAGCTGGGGTGCGGTGGCGGTAGTGCCGCCACGCACGCTGCGGAACATGCGTTCACCAGTAATGGCAGCACGTCGGTGGCGACCAGGCCAGAGATCCAGACTTGGTGCAGTTCACTGTCAACCGGGCCATCGCAGACGCTGCAGGTTCGCACCGCGTCGCAGCCCCACGCGCCTGGGTCGAGCGCGGTGAAGGCTGCCTCTGCCGTACGGGTCGGCGCCCGCAGCTTCGGAAACGGCGGACGGAACTTGAAGTTGCCGTAGAGGACGCGGGTGCTCACCGTGCTGTTGATGAGTTTCGTGCATCTGGTCAGCTCGTACGGATACCAGTGCAGCCGGTGGGAGGTGTATGGCTCGAAGACCTCCAGGTTGGTCATTGCCCCGATCTCGGGTGGGATACGAACCAGGTTCGTGCCGTAGAGCACCAAATGTTTGACAGCGGTCAGCTTCGCGATTGTCGCCGGCAGCGTGACGATCTGCCGCCGCTCGGAAGCACTCAGCTCGACGAAGGGCTTGAACACCGTCCGTCTGTCCGCTGCGGCCTCGTTGATCAGTGCCTGCAGATGCCGCCAGCCGGCCGCCTCGGTGTCCTGACGGTCCGCGTGGAACATGACGCTGTTCGGCCGGGTCGTGATCGAGTGGCCGACGCAGCGGCAATGGTCGCGGGCCGGACCACCCACATTGGGTCCGACCGCATCCGCGAAGCGATTGGGAAACAGATGCGGTGTGATGTCGTTTGCGTCCACGCTGAGGACCCTACCGAGACTCGTCGATCGCGTACGCACTACTTTCAGCATGATCGGATGGCACCGCGACACACCAGATCGCGCACGGCACTCGTGGCAGGCGGGCTCGTGCGGGCTCACATCCGGGATTTCAGTACGTCGACCTCACAGCCTGGCGCGGCCGGGTCGAAGCCGTGTTCTACCAGCCAGCGGATCGCCAGCAGGCTTCGCAATGACCACCACGCGCGAATCACGTCCAGGTCGACGTCGGTGCCGTAGCCGGCAACGACGTCGCAGAGGTGTTCCTCGTGTCCGAGGGTCAAGCTGGCGAGGTCGTACAGGGCGTCGCCCTGGCCCGCCTCCGACCAGTCGATCACGCCAATGATCTCGTCGTCGACGACGAACACATGGGCGATCTGCAGGTCGCCGTGCATGAACACCGGAGTCCACGGCCGAAGCGCGGCCTCGGCAACCCGGCGGTTGCGCGTGACCAGGTCAACGGGAAGGACGCCGTTCGTGACGAGCCACTGGCATTCACCGTCGAGGTGTGGCGCCAACTCGTCGAGGCGGCGACTGGACCATGGCGGCAACGGCGCGTCGTGCAGCATCCGCGCGGCGGCACCGGCTGCGGCCCACGCCGCCGAAGACGCGGTCGACGGCTCGCCGAGGCGGCCGAGTGCCGTCCCGGGGAGGGTGGCGAGCGCGAGTACGGGCGGCTTGCGCCACCGGATCTTCGGAGTAGGGATCGGTGCCATGGTCATCGCCTCGGCCTCGACCTCTTCCACGTCGGTCAGTGTCGCGGAGATCACCACCGGCGTCACCGGTCTTTCTGCGTGCGACTGCGCGGTTGACCGCGTCCCGCTGCCCGGTCGTCTGGCCAAGTCGCTCACATCGGCAGGACCGCGCTCTGCACCCGCCGCTCACATGTCACATACCGTGACGCCGGCCGGCGTCAGAAGAGAATGTCCGGGAGGTTCAGCCGCAGGGCCTTTGTGCACCGGTCGCGAGCGGGGCGGTGTCAGGCGGGCTCCCGGCACCTGCCGGGAGCCCGCAAGCTCGGATCGGGGTCGTGTTCAGACCGGGAACGTCTGCTCGATTCGCTGCAGCACCGCGCTGGCGCTGAAGTAGTCCATCCGGAACGAATCCAGGCCCAGGTCGTACGCCCGGTTCTCGGTCACGGCGGGCAGCGACTTCCACAGCGGGGCGGCCTTCGCCGTGGCGATCTGATCGGCGTTGTGACCGACGAAGAAGACGGAGCTGTCGGCGAGCGCCGGTCCGAGGTTCTCCTGGGCGACGGTAACGACGTCGGTGCGATTGCCTCCCTCGGGACCGTCGGCGCTGAAGTTTTTCGGCACCTCCCGGACCTTCAGCCCGAGGGAGGTGAGGAGCTTGCCCTGTGCGGACTCCTTGGTGAAGATGACGATCTGGGTGCCGTTGTTGCGCAGCGGGGCGACATCCTGCGTCGGGACCTTGATCTTGCCCTTGACCGCGGTCACCTGCGCCTCGAACTTGCCCAGCACCTCCTTGGCCTTGTCCGCCAAGCCGATCGCCTCACCCAGCTTGCTGGTCAGGTCCTGCCAGGAGATGTTGTCGTAGCGGTAGATCAGTGTCGGCGCGATGGCCTTGAGCTGGTCGTAGAACTTCGCCGTGCTGTCCGCGCCGGAGGCGGCACCGATGATCAGGTCGGGCTTGGCTTCGACGACCTTCTCCAGGTTCGGCTCGGCACCGGCGTAGACGACCTCGACATTGCGCTGCTTGGCGATATCAGCCCACTGGAGAAAGTAGCCGGTCTTGTCGGAGAACGGGCCGGGGGCGACCTGGGTGGCCACCACCGGGGCCTCCAGGGCGAGCAGATGCCCGGTGAGGGTGACGCTGAGCGAGACGATCCGCTTCGGCTTGGCCGGTACGTTGTCCGTGGTGCCGGCGTCATGCGTGACGCTGCGGGCCTTCTCCGCACCACTGCCGGCGGACTCGTCCGTGTCGGTGCCACAGCCGGCCAGCGTGGCGACTGCGATGATTGCTGCGGTGGCGACGAGGCCGGCTCGCCGCCGGATGCCTGGCCGGCCGGTGCCGGCCCCGTCGCCTGGCGAGCGACGGAAAAGCGCTGTCCGCACTTGGTTTCCTCCTTGCGAGTACGGGCGGGTTACGGCGCTATCTGGCCGATTCGGGGGCCCGCTTCCGGAGGTTAGGCTAACCTATCCATCGATCCGCTGGAGGCCCGAGTGGCTGACCGCACAGCGGAAATCGGCCGGCTGCGTTCCAAAGTAGATCGCCGGCAAGGATGGGAGTTCGTCAAACATCTGGCGTGGATGTTGCAAGAGTCTTGACGCCCCAGGTATCGATGGATGTAGTTGAGCGATGTCGCTTCGCGCTACGGTGGGTCGGACCGTCGTGGGCTCGCCGTACTGGCCGGTGCTCCGGCATCCGCTGTTGCGTCGGGTGCTTCCCGGGATCGGACTGTCCAGTCTGGGCAACGGGATGAGCACCGTCGCGATCAGCTGGCTGGCGCTGGAACTCGCCCCGGCCGGGCACCGTGGTCTCTGGGTCGCACTGGCGGTGGCCGCGTACACCCTGCCGGGCGCGGCCGGCGCGCTGTTGTTCGGTCGGCTCCTCAACGGCCGTAGTGGGGCTCAGCTCGCCGGCTGGGACGCAACGCTTCGGGCCGGCACGCTGGCGGTGATTCCGCTCGCGCATCTGCTGGGTGCGCTGACCGTGGGCTGGTACGTCGTCCTACTGGGAGCCTCCTCCCTGTTGGCCGCCTGGGGTACGGCCGGCCGCTACACCATGCTGACCGAACTGCTGCCGCAGCGGCACCTGCTCGCCGGCAACGCGATGGTCAACATGATGTTGGAGTTCACCACCGTGGTCGGTCCACCGTTGGCCGCCCTACTCATCGGCGGCAGCGGGGCCGTGTGGGTGATCGCCGTGGACGCCGCCACCTTCGCGGTGCTTGCCGTCACCTACCGGTACGCGCTGCCAGCCCGGTCCGAGACGCCGCAGATCAAGCCGGCCGCATCCCGTACCGCCGGACTGCGAGTGATCCGGCGTGATCCCCGGCTGCTCGGATTGTTGGCTCTCTCCTTCGGTTGGTTCTTCCTCTACGGGCCGGTCACGGTGGCCCTGCCGGTGTACGCGGTGGAGGAGTTGGGTGGCACTCCCGCCACGCTCGCCGCCTTCTATACCGCCTTCGGCATCGGCGCCGTGGTGGGCGCGTTCGCCGCTGGCTACCTAAGGACCTGGCCGCTGCTGCCGACCAGCATCGGCATCGTGCTGTGTTTTGGTGTCGCCCTGGTGCCGCTCGGGTTGGGCGTGCCTACCGCCGTCGCCTGGGCTGCCTTCGCGGTATGTGGCCTGATCTGGGGGCCGTTCCCCTCGACGACGATCACCCTGTTCCAACAGTCGACCGATGCGCAGAACCTGCCCCGGGTGTTGGCCGCCCGAGGGGCGGTGACGGTCGTCTCCGTACCGCTGGGTGCGCTGTTGGGGGCTCCCGCCCTGGTGGTTCTGGGCCCCCGCGGGACCTTACTGGCTTCGGCGGTTTCCATCGTCGTGGTGGGGATCCTCGCCGCCGGGTTCTTCGCGTTGCGGCGCACGATCACCGGTCGTCGGTCGAGCACGGTGCCCACCGATCACGTCGGGCGTTGACCATTTCCTGGTATGACCTGGCGTCGCATCTGTGAGCCAGATTCACTTGTGATCATCGATGCACGGGTAGCCTGGTCAGCGTCGAGCCCGGTGGAATTCGGCCTGCTTGTTCACCTCTGCTGGGGTGTGCGGGCCGCACCGGGGTCTGGGGGCCGCACCGAACTGCGGGATCGGGTTGCAATCGGCCCGACCGGGTGGTCACCTTGTCAGGTGACTTCGGTACCCGCCCCGGTCCGGGACATCTTCACGGTGTGCCTGATCGCGGTAACGGCATTGTCGGTCGACGACCGGCTGTGTCATCGCGGCGTCGTGTACGGCTGACCGGTCACCAGGTTCGCTGCTCACGGCGCCCGCCGCGTCCGTACCCCGCGAGCCGAGGATCCTCGATGTCCCCATCGTCCCGTCACCCGTCCGTCACAGGCCGGCCCGACCCTCAACCGGCCGCCACTACCTCTGACAGCATCAGTGAGCGGTCGGATCCGCCTCCCCGGCTGCCCGGCGTGTCCCGGATGCTCCGGGTCGTACGTCGGGTCGGGGCCACGATGGCCGCCGCCCATCACCATCGGGTGCCGTTCTGACTGCCTCAAGCCCGGCCGGTCAGCATCAACTGCCAGTAGAGCGCCGGTAGCCCGTACCGCTTGAGTAGCCACATGTCCCGACGCTCCCGGGTGGTGTCGATGAACGGGAAGCTCGGCGTGGGACGCATCGTGTAGTCGAACTCGGCCAGCAGCATCTTGTTGCGGGCGGTGGTGAGCGGGCAGGAGGCGTACCCGTCGTAGCTGGCCGGCAGGGGACGGCCCTGTCGGGCCGCGCGCAGGTTCCCAACCAGCACCGGGGCCTGTTTCCGGATGGCCGCCCCGGTCTTCGAGTTGGGAGTGGAGCCGGCGTCGCCGAGGGCGAACACCTCCGGGTATCGAACGTGCTGCATGGTGTGCTTGTCGACCTGCACGTACCCGGCCGGGTTGTCCAGGTCGGCCAGCGGACTCGTCTTGATCCAGTCCGGAGCCGACTGTGGCGGTACGACGTGCAGCAGGTCGTAGTCGATCACGTCCTTCACATCCCGGACATGGTCGATGATGACGGCCTGGCGGCTGTCCGGGTCCACCTGCACCAGCTCGCTGTTCTTGCGCACCTCGATGCCGTACCGGGTGGCCACCCGCTCGAGCTCCTCGGCGAACTCCGCCACCCCGAACATGCCGGGGGTGGGAAGGACCAGCACGGTCCGGATGTTGCCGAGCACCCCCTGCCGCCGCCAGTAGTCGGCGGCCAGATAGGCGATCTTCTGCGGGGCTCCGGCGCACTTGATCGGTCCGGCCGGCATGGTGAACACCGCCGTTCCCGACCTCATGCCCTGGATCAGCCGCCAGGTCTTCGGGGCGAGGTGGTAGGCGTAGTTGCTGGAGGCGTACGGGGTGTCCACGGCCTCGGCCAGCCCGGGGATCCGGGTCCAGTCCAGTTGGATACCGGGGCAGACGACGAGTTGGTCGTAGCGGATGACGCCGCCACTGGCGGTGGTGACCGAGTGCTGGTCCGGGTCGACCGCCACGGCGGCGTCCCGGATCCACGCCACCCCCCGAGGCAGGACCGAGGCCTGCGGCCGGGCGCTCTGCTCGATCGGGGCCCGTCCACCGCCGACCAGCGTCCACAGCGGTTGGTAGTAGTGGGTGTCCGATGGTTCGATCAGCCCCACGTCCGGGGCGCCGGCGCGACGGAGTCGGGCCGCGACGGTGACGCCAGCGCTGCCACCGCCCACGATGAGGATCTGGTGATGCGAAGCCCGGATGGTCACGATCTGCCTCCGATGTTCGGGGGATCGGATCGGCGACCGACCCCCAACCGTGGGCGGGCCGGTCGCCGATCCGATCCGTACCGCCGTGGCTGGTCCTTATCGAGGTAAACGACGCGATGCCTGGTCTGGGTCTGCTCTCCGCGCCCTGCCGGCCAGTTCGAATGTCCGTACATTACGATCCCGTTGGAGGCGTCAGCAAGAGACAGGAAAGATCCATGACGACGCGGGGTGCGGTCGCAACCGGGGCACAACCGGTTGACCGGGGCAGTGCCCTGCCCCTCTGGGCGCAGGTCCACGCCGACCTGCGCCGTCGGCTTGATGGCGGCGAGTTCGCCGACACCTTCCCCGGGGAGCATGCGCTGGTCGCCGAGTACGCGGTGAGTCGGCAGACGATCCGCGAGGCGGTGCGACGGCTACGCGAAGACGGGACCGTGATCGCCGAACGTGGCCGGCCGCCCCGGCTCGCCGGCACGGTGGAGATCACTCAGCCGGTCGGTGCCCTCTACAGTCTGTTCGCCTCCGTGGAGGCCGCCGGGCAGCACCAGCGCAGCATCGTACGGATTCTCGACATCCGCGCGGACGCCGTGGTCGCCGTCCGTCTCGGCCTGGAGGAGTCCACCCCGCTGCTGCACCTGGAACGGCTGCGTCTGGCCGACGAGAAACCCCTGGCCGTGGACCGCCTCTGGCTGCCGGCACAACTGGCCGCGCCACTGCTGCACGCCGACTTCACCCACACCGCGTTCTACGACGAACTAGCCACCCGGTGCGGGATTCGGCCCACCGGTGGCCAGGAGACGATTCGTGCGGTGGTGCCGACGGCAGCCGAGCGGCGGCTACTGGACATCCCCGAGGAGGTGGCCGCGTTCGCCATCGACCGGAGGACGGAGCACCGGGGGCGGCCGATCGAGTGGCGGCACACCTTGGTCCGCGGCGACCGGTTCGCGGTCACCGCCGCTTTCTCCGGCCGTACCGGATATCACCTCGACGTCGCCGGCGCGCCGGCCAGGGTGACGACGTGACCCTCGTCGTCACCCTGGCGCTCGGCCTGGTCATCGGTACGGTTCTCGGCGCGCTGGGCGGCGGCGGTGCCATCCTCACCGTTCCTGCCCTGGTCTACCTGCTCGGCCAGCCGGCCGGGGAGGCCACCACCGGCAGCCTCGTGATTGTCGGGCTCACCTCGGCAGTAGGCGTGCTGAGCCACGCCCGCTCCGGCCACGTACGCTGGCGCACCGGTCTCGCCTTCGGCGCTTCCGGTACGCTCGCCGCGCTGCTCGGTACGGTCGTCAACCGACACGTCGCACCGGACGTCCTGCTGCTCATCTTCGCTGCCTTCATGGTCCTCGCCGCGACCGGCATGCTCCTGCGCACCCGGCCCGGCGACGAGGCCGGGGCCGAGCAGGACGAGACGGCCGCGCCGACCACGCCCCGTACCCGCCTGCTGCCTCTGGTCGTGGCCGGCGCGGGGGTCGGCTTCCTTACCGGCTTTCTCGGTGTCGGCGGCGGATTCATCATCGTGCCCGCCCTCGTCCTGGCCATCGGCCTGCCCATGTCGGCCGCGGTCGGTACCTCCCTACTCGTCATCGTGATCAATTCCGCTGCCGCGCTGTTGGCGCGGGCCGGCACCGCTTCGTTCGACTGGGCGGTCGTCGCCCCGTTCACCCTGGCCGCGATGGTCGGCACGCTGGGCGGCAAGCGGATCGCGGATCGGCTGCCGGCCGCGGTCGCCACCCGGGCATTCGCCGTCCTGATCCTTGTGGTCGCCGGGTACACCGTTCTCCACACCCTCATCGGGTGACGGGCCTGCCGGGCCGTCCTGCGTAGGTGCTGTTCTCGACTGTCGTGGCGAGAGCTGTCGGGGGCATTGACGATGACATTGCCGCATGGAAATCTTTTGATGCTTTGCCTGTCGAAGTCCCTCTCCTAACCCCCAAGGAGCCCAGATGCGACGCAAAACGGTGCTGGCAGGGCTGGCCCTAGCCCTGTTCGGTGCGATGGTGGTGGCCAACCCCAGTCAGGCGACCTCACCCGCTCCGCAGGCCGGGGACAGTCCGCTGTCGGTCGCGGTATCGACGGCCGCCGCCCCGCCGGACATCGCTGTGGCGAACCTCCAGGCACATCTGACGCAGTTCAACACCATCGCGTCGCAGAACGGCGGTAACCGGCGGGCCGGAAGTGCCGGCTACACCGCCTCGGTGGCCTACGTGAAGACCAAACTCCAGGCGGCCGGCTACACGGTCACCGAGCAGCTCTGCACCACCTGCACCTACCAGTCGAACAACCTGATCGCGGAGTGGCCGGGCGGCCCCGCCAACCAGGTGGTGATGTTCGGTGCCCACCTGGACGGTGTATCGGCCGGTCCGGGAATCAACGACAACGCCTCCGGCTCCGCCGTCCTGTTGGAGAACGCGCTCGTCCTCGCCCAACAGAATCCGACGATGACCAAGCGGGTCCGATTCGCCTGGTGGACCGACGAGGAGCAGGGACTCAACGGCTCGGAGTTCTACGTCGCCTCGCTCACCGCCACCCAGCGCAGCTACATCGAGGGTTACTACAACTTCGACATGGTGGCCTCGACCAACGGCGGTTACTTCATCAACCGCATCACCTCGACGACGGCGGCGCCGCTGAAGGCGTACTGGGACTCGCTCAACCTCCAGCCCGAGGAGAACACCGAGGGGCAGGGCCGCTCCGACGACTATTCGTTCCAGCAGGCCGGGATCCCCACCTCGGGTTACGCCATGGGGGCCAGTGCCCGGAAGACCAGTGCCCAGGCCACCAAGTGGGGCGGCACGGCTAACTCCGCCTACGACCCCTGCTACCACCGGTCCTGCGACACCACCAGCAACATCAACGCGACCGGCGTGGACCGCAGTGCTGACGGTGTCGCGTACGCGATTTGGAACCTGGCCGTCTCCGCCGGGCCGGTGCAGGACGACTTCTCGATCGCGGCCAACCCGGGCTCCGGCAGCGCCCAGCCGGGAGCGTCGACCACCACCACGGTGTCCACAGCGGTCACCAGCGGATCGGCCCAGACGGTGACCCTGTCCGCGACGGGCGCACCGAGCGGCGTGACCGTGTCGTTCAACCCATCGTCGGTCCAGTCCGGACAGTCCGCGACGGCGACCATCGCGGTTGGCGCGGCGGTGGTCGCCGGCACCTATCAGATCACGATCACCGGGACTGGTGCCTCGGCGACGCGTAGCACCACCTACACCCTCACCGTGGGTGGTAGCGGCGGATGCGCCGGTGGGCAGAAGCTCGGTAACCCCGGCTTCGAGACCGGCACCACCCCCTGGACCGGCACCACCGCCGCCATCGGCTCCTTCACCCAGCAACCCGCCCACGGCGGCACCCG
>NZ_JBSFTE010000027.1:0-92421 GCF_053590565.1 Micromonospora sp. NPDC003197
CAAGAGGGTGTCCAGGTCTTGCGTCACAACACGATCTTGGACGCCCTCTCTTCATGCCCAGACATCGACCCCTGACATCGGAACTACTCGTCTAGTACGCGCCCTTGCGGGCCAGTACGACTCCGACTGTGCGCCACAGGATGCTCAGGTCGTACGTCAGCGACCAGTTGTCGACGTAGTAGAGGTCGAGCCGGACCGCCTCGTCCCATGACAGGTCAGAGCGGCCGGAGACCTGCCACAGCCCGGTCATGCCGGGGCGGACCAGCAGCCGACGTCGTACGTCGCCGAGGAAGTCGCCGTCGTCGGCGGGCAGCGGACGCGGCCCGACCAGGGACATCTCACCCCAGAGCACGTTGATCAGCTGGGGTAGCTCGTCGAGCGAGCTGGCCCGGAGGAACCGCCCGACCGGGAAGACCCGAGGATCCTGCTTGATCTTGAACAGCATCCCGTCGGTCTCGTTCTGGTCGACCAGCCCGGCGAGCCGATCCTCGGCGTCGACGTACATCGTCCGGAACTTCCAGACCCGGAAGGTACGACCCTCGTGGCCCACCCGAGGCTGACGGAAGAAGACCGGTCCGGGGTCGGAGAGCCGGATCGCGATCGCAATCGCGACGAAGAGCGGGATGAGCAGCACCAGGCCGAGCCCAGCGGCCACCCGGTCCATCAGGTTCTTGATCAGCAGGGCCGGGCCGGAGAGCGTCGGCTCTTCGACGTGCAGCAGCGGCAGACCCTCGATCGGCCGGATGTGCACCCGGGGACCGGCGATGTCGGTGAGCTGGGGGGCGACGACCAGGTCGACGCCGGAGCCTTCGAGCTGCCAGGCCAGGCGACGCAGTTCACCCGGCTCGGCGCTGGCCGAACCGCAGACCGCGATCGTGTCGCCGCCGACCTCACGGACCAGGGCGAGTACGTCCCGCCCGGCGTACACCGGCACCGGCGTCTCGATCCCGCGTGCGGCGGCATAGCCGTCGGTCAGGTGGATTGCGACCGGGACCAGCCCTGCGGCCGGGCTGCGGGTGACCGCCGTGTAGACCTCAAGCGTCTCCGGCAGGGTGCCGACCAGCACCATCCGATGGGCGGCCTGGCCGGCCCGCCTCCGGATCGTGTGCAGTGCGAACCGGGAGACGAACCGGGCCAGCAGGATCAGCACTGTTGCGCCGATCAGGGCGAAGCCCACCGTGTATCGGGACAGGTCCGTCTTGGTGGCGAAGGCCAGGAAGGAGACACTGGCCGCGACCGTCACCGACGCCCGGATGACTCGTTTGAACTCGTCAGGGCCGAGCCCGAGATAGCGCCGGTCGTACGCCCGGTTGCTCCATAAGATGATCAACCAGCCCAGCGGCAGGAGTAGGTAGGCGACGGTGTGGAACCAGGCCGGCGTGTTGAACCAGCTCGGGTCGTCCTTGTTGGCCGCGAAGCCGGAGGCTGCCTGGTCGAACAGGGAGATTGCGAGCCAACTGGCCAGGCATGCCGCACCGAAGTCGAGCAGGGCCAGGATCAGGGCGTAGGGACGGTGCCATCGGGAGACTCGCCGCCGAGCCCGCGCCCATGCCGACCGGGGTACGCCGTTCGGCAAACGGGGCGTCGGCGGCTGGATCTCGAAACTGTCGACGTGCCGCACGAGTTTGCTCCGGCCTGTGTTGGTTACCGGGCGCTGGAGGCTTGTCGTCACCTCACCTACGTCCTCCCGCATGACACGTGTCGCCCATTCCCCGAAAGGGGTTGGTCGCCCACTGTCCCAGTCTCCCACGCAGGCCCCGAAGGGACGCTGGCCCGAAAGACATTACGCCTACCGCTGCGCGGCGAGAGTGCTCGTCGCTGCTGCGGTCAGCGCCGCAGACCGGGTCACTATACCGATGGATAAGCCGCCCGGTAGGGCTGGACGGTGGGCGGTTCCTCGCTCACTGGGCGATTCCGCCGTCAAGGCGTGGCATCGTTACTTAACGCACAAGTCGGGACAACCGTCGGTCAGCTAAGGTTTTTCCTCCGGTTTGGCAGCCGGGACAGTACTGAAGGCTGGAATCAGCGAACGAAACCTCCCGCACGGTGTCGCCGCAAATCGGGCAGGGAAGCCCGGTACGAGCGTGCACTTTCAGCCCCGAACGCTTCTCGCCCTTCAGCTCGGCGGCACGCTGCCCCATCGACCGGCTGACCGCGTCCCCCAACACCTGCCGGGTCGCCTTGTACAACTCGGCCAACCGGTCGTCTGGCAGCCGGTCGGTGATCGCGAACGGCGACAGCCGCGCCGCATGCAGGATCTCGTCCGAGTACGCGTTGCCGATGCCGGCTAAGACCTGCTGGTCGGTGAGCACCCCCTTCACCTGTCCACGTCGCCCCCGTAGCCGCTCGGTGAAGGTCGGCAGATCGACCGAGAGCACGTCCGGGCCGAGTCGGGCCACCCCCGGCACCTGCCCCGGGTCGGTGACCAGATAGGCGGCGAGGCTCTTCTGCGTACCGGCCTCGGTCAGGTCGAAGCCCGAGCCGTCGTCGAGGCGTACCCGGACCGCGATCGGACCCTTACCCGGCTTGAGCGGGACCGCCGACGGGAAGGCGTCCCGGTAGTGCAGCCAGCCGGCGCGGGCCAGATGCACCACGAGGTGCAGGTCACCGTCGAACACCACGTCGAGGAACTTGCCGTGCCGCCCGGCGTCGACGATCCGCCGCCCGACCGTGGCTTCCGGCCCCGGGTCGTACGTCTTCAGGGCGCTGATCGCGGCGACCTCGAACCGGTCGACGTGCCGCCCCACCGCGCGCTCGCGCAGGTAGCCGGCGAGCGCCTCCACCTCCGGTAATTCAGGCACGTCAGTAACGGTAGCCTCTGCGCGCGTGAGACAGGCGGAACGAGCACCGAACATACGGACTGACCGGTTTCGGCCCTTCCCTGTCCCGCGTGAGCCGTACCGGAACACGAGTCGCGCTTGCCGGCCCCGCCGCAGCGAAGGAAGGTTGGCATCCTGTGAGCGCGAGGAGCGAGCGTTTCGGGGCGGCTCGCGTGGGACGCGGCCGAGCCGAAATGCGAGTAGAGCGAGCGCAGCGAGTGAGCCCCGCAGTCGCGAACGAAAGGTCGGTATCTGTGAGCGCGAGGAGTGAGCTTGCGAGCCCCGCAGTCGCGAACGAAAGGTTGGCACCGTGAAGGTGGTCATCGCGCACAACCGTTACCGGGCGGCCCAGCCCTCCGGGGAGAACACCATCGTCGACCTGGAGATCGCCCAGCTCACCGCCGCCGGGGTCGAGGTGCTGCCGTTCCAGCGCAGCTCCGACGAGATTCCCACGATGCCGAAGAGCGCCAAGGCGCTACTGCCGCTCTCCCCGATCTACGCCCCCCAGGCCCAGCAGGACCTGAGCCGGCTGCTGGTCGAGCACCAGCCGGACGTACTGCACCTGCACAACCCGTACCCGTTGCTCTCGCCGTGGGTGGTGCGGACCGCGCACGCGTACGGCGTGCCGGTGGTGCAGACCGTGCACAACTACCGGCAGGTCTGCTCGTCCGGGCTGTACTTCCGCGACGGCCAGATCTGCCAGGACTGTCGAGGTCGGGCCTTCGGGCTGCCGGCGATCCAGCACCGGTGCTACCGGGGTTCCCGGGTGCAGAGTGCGCTGATGGCGACCACGCTCGCCGTACACCGGCCGACCTGGCGTTCGGTGGACCGGTTCATTGCGCTCACCTCGGCCGTTGCCGCGCACCTGCGGGACTACGGCATTCCCGACGATCGGATCGTGGTCAAGCCCAACGCGATTCCCGACCCGGGGCAGCCGGCTCCGCTCGGGGACGGCTTTCTCTTCATGGGGCGGCTCTCCCCGGAGAAGGGGCTCGGGCTGCTGCTCGACGCGTGGCGGCAGCACCCGGTCGGCTCGCTCGGCCCGCTGCGGATCGCGGGTGACGGTGAGCTGCGTCCGCTGGCCGAAGCCGCCGCCGCCGAACGCTCCGACGTCATCTTCCTCGGCCCGCAAGATCGGTCCGGGGTACGCAAGGCACTCGACGACTCGGCGGTGGTGATTGCCGCGTCCACCTGGCACGACGTACTGCCGACCGTGGTGATCGAGGCGCTGGCCAGTGGGCGGCCGGTGCTCGGCACCGCGCTCGGCGGCATCCCGTACCTGGTGGGGGCGGATGACCCGGCAGGCGCGGCCGGTTGGGTCGTACCGGCTGACTCGGCGGCACTGGCCGCCGCGCTGCCGACCGCTCGGGCCGGGGCCGCCACGGTGGCGCCACTGGCCCGGGCACGCTACGAACGCACGTTCCACCCGGACGTGGTGACCCGGCAACTGCTCGACGTGTACGCGGGAGTGCGCCGCCGCTGAGGTGTTAGGAAGGGCCCCTTCCTATCGCTTTTTGCATAGGAAGGGGCCCTTCCTAACATCAGCGCAAGGAGGCGCGGGCGGAGAAGGCGATGCTGGCGAGCAGGAAGCCGCCGTTGACGATGGTGAACGCCGCGACCAGCCACACCGTCCAGGCCGGTACGAGGGTGAGCAGCAGACCAGCCAGGGTGATCACCGCGCCGTAGTCCCGGAGCAGCTTGACCAGCCGTACCGGTAGCGAGGTCGAGGTGACCATGCTGGCCGCGTTCGGCCCGGCCTGCATCACCGAGGTCACCAGGTTGACCATCCAGGTGCCGGCGAACGCGGCGACCAGCCACACCGGGGTGTCGGGCGTCTGTGCCACCGCCACCGTGCCCAGGGCGGTGACCAGCGCGATCTGCGCCGCCACGTCGCACAGTACGTCGACCCGGGCCCCGGCCGGGCTGCCCCGGCCGGTCACCCGGGCGAGCTGCCCGTCGGCGCAGTCCAGTGCGTACGCCACCTGCCAGCCGATCAGGGCGACCAGCCCGACCAGCCAGGCCGGTACGTCCCCAGCGGCGACCTGGTCCGCGAGCGCCACCACGGTCACCGAGGCGGCCAGCCCGAGCACCAGGTTGGCGATGGTCAGCGCGGTGGGGGGCAGGCCGAGCCGGTGTGCCGCCAGGGCGAAGCCAGCGCCGAGGCGCTGGCTGATCGTCTCGCTGAACAGGCCGCCGCCCCGGTTGACGCGGTAGAAGTCGGCGGCGGTCGGGCGGGACAGCTCAGCCGAGGGGGTCGCGGAGTGCATCGGCGTAGTCTGCCAGTCGCCCACGGATCTCGTCTGGTGCCATGTCGAGGTGTTCGAGGATCGTGTAGCGGTCCGGCCGGGTACGCGGCGCGAACGCCACCGCCTCGACGAACTGGTCGTCGGTGAGCCCCACGTCAGCGGGGGTACGCGGCAGGCTGTGCCGGGCCAGGCAGGCGGACATCTGGACGAGCCGCTTCTGGTCGCCGCGCAGGAAGGTGCAGAACAGCGCCCCGAGTCCGGCCAGTTCCCCATGTGATCCGGTGTTCGGATAGAGCGAGTCGATGGCGTGCATGATCTCGTGGCATCCGCCGCTGGCCGGGCGGCTGGTGCCGCAGACTGCCATCGCCAGCCCGCTGGAGATCAGCGACTCGGCCAGTACGGTGACGAATCCGTCGTCGCTCATGTCGCCGGGATGGTTGATGACTGCCTCGGCACCGGCTCGGGCCAGGCTCGCCGCGAGTCCGTCGACCGGCTCACCGCGTACCTGCCGGGCCAGTTCCCAGTCGGCGAGCGCGCTGAGGTTGCTCACCACGTCGCCGATGCCGGCTCGGTTGTGCCGTTCCGGACCGCTCTCCACGAAGTCCAGGTCGACGATGACGGCGATCGGGATGTGCACCCCGTACGAGCCCTTGATCCCATCGGTGACCAGGCTCGCCACCGGGGAGGCGATGCCGTCGTGGGCCAGGGCGGTGGCCACCGAGACCATCGGTAGGCCACGCCGGGTGGCCGCGTACTTGGCGACGTCGACCGTCTTGCCACCGCCGATGCCGACCACCGCGTCGTACGAGCGGGCCCCGAGCTTGGCGGCCAGATCGTTGGCGGCGTCGATGCTGCCGCCGGTGACGGTGAAGAGGTCCGCCGATCCGAGCGTGGGGCGGATCAGCTCGCCGATCTTTTCGCCCTGGCCGGGGCCGACGACGACGGCGACGTCTCCGCCGGCCGAGATCCGGCCGCTGGAGAGGATCGCGCCCAGGTCGGCCACTGCTCCCCGGCGGACCTCGATGGCCAGCGGGGTCATGACGGAACGGGCTAGTAGTGGCATGCGATCTCCCGGGCCCGGGCCAGGTCGTCGTGGTTGTCCACCTCGACCCACGGTACGTCGCCGATGGTGGCCGCCCGCACCTCACCGCCCCGGCTGGCGTACTCCTGGTAGCCGTCCTCGTAGTAGAGGTTGGGGTCGCGCTTCCAGGTGGTTTCCAGCGCGTCGGCGAGTCCGGCGGCGGCGTGCGGCTCGATCAGGGTGGCGCCGATGTACTCGCCGAAGGCGTCCGCCGGGTCCATCAGTTTGGTGATCCGGGTGAGCTGGCCGGCGGCGTCGAAGGTGGTCTTCATTTCCTCGTCGGCGAGCTTCTTGACCGCGTCGATGGCGAGCAGGATGCCGGGGCCACGCTGGGCGAGCAGGGTCCGTTCCACGCTCACCGGGTGCACGGTGTCGCCGTTGACCAGCAACGCGCCCTGGGCGAAGTGTTCCCGGGCCAGCCAGAGCGAGTACGCGTTGTTCCACTCCTCGGCCTTGTCGTTGTACACCAGGCTGAGCGTGACGCCGTAGCGCTCCTCCAGCGCCGACTTGCGGCTTTCGACGGCTTCGGCGGCGTAGCCGACCACGACGGTGATGTCGGTCAGGCCGACTGCGGCGAGGTTGCGTAGCGAGATGTCGAGGATGGTGGTCTCCCCGTCGACCGGGACGAGCGCCTTGGGCAGGGTGTCGGTGTACGGGCGCAGTCGACGTCCCGCGCCCGCGGCGAGCACCATACCGATCATTAGGGGATCCTCTCTCGCGACGACGACGGCCGCAGAAACCATGACAACAGCTACCAGAACGATCAATGGCGACGATTCTCGACAACTGTTCCGGTGCACTCGGGTTACCGCTCGGAAGGATAGCGCTGTATGGCGGCGCAGCCTGCCGCCGGCCAAGATCGGCCAGGTAGCGCAGCCAAGATCAGCCAGGTAGTACGGCCAACGTGCGGCGGGTAGCGCGGCGAAACATCAGCCAGGCAGCGCGGCCAGGTCCGCGAGCAGTGCCAGCCGTTCCGGCGCGGCCAGTACGGCGTACGGCACACCTGCCCGGCGGTTGGTTTCCAGCTCGATGGTCTGCCGTTGCGGACCCGGCGTCAGCTCGGCGATGCTGCGTGCGGTGTGCCCGGCGGCGCCCCACGCGGCGGCGTGCGCGTCGGCCCGGTGGTAGCGCAGCGCGCCCAGCCGGTTGAGCAGCAGCACGCCCGACGGGGTGCCGTCCGGCTCGTACGGCGGGGCCATCGCATGGAACGCGACGGCGTCCTCGTCTTCGGCGGCGGCGGTCAGCAGCAGGCCGAGCGTGCCGACCAGCCGGGCCACCCGGTCACTGTGGCCGTCCCAGATCTCGCGGGTGATCTGGGCGTGTAGCTGGTAGAGGTCGGCGAGGAACGACCGACCCCGGTCGGTGGCGCAGAACCCGCCGTCGCGCTGTCGCACGATCATCGCGTGGGCGACCTGTTTGTCGAGTACGCGTTGACACTCGACGGGGTCGCGATAGCGGGTGACGGCGGCGAAGCCGGGGCCGCTGACCACGCCACCGGGGGCCGCCGCCCGGCTGCGGAACTCCACCAGGAAGCCGGTGGCCGCCGGCCCGCCATAGCGCTGGCTCAGGTCCGTGCCACCGTACTCGTGCGCGGTCGCCAGGGCGGAGATGAAGATCCGGTCGATGGCCGGCGCGACCAGGGCGGCGAAGTCGGGGGGCGCCAGCGGAACGGGGTCGTTCACAGGCCGATCGAACGTAGCGCGGCGAAACCGTCCTCGGCGATCCGGCGGATCAGCCCGTCGTTGACCTCGCGGTGTTCGTCGAGTACGCCGATCTCGTGCTCGGCCAGCCAGCGGAACTCGGTGTGCTTGCCGACCTCCAGGCGCGGCCGGGTGAGGTCGCCGTCGACCCGCACCAGGAAGTCCAGTTCCACCCGGTCGAGGCCATCGTTGCCGGTGTAGCGGTATTCGCCGACCAGCCCGAGTACGTGGGAGACGGTCCAGCCGGTCTCTTCCGTGACCTCGCGGTGAAGCGCCTCCTCGGTGTCCTCGCCGGGTTCGAGATGCCCCCCGACGATGTCCCAGACATTGGGGAACAACCGACGGTGCGGGGATCGACGCTGGAAGAAGATCCGCCCGTCGTCATCGACGATCAGGGCTCCGGCGCAGCGTAGGGGCTCGGGGGGCACCCCTCGACAGTAGCGACCGGCAAGCCGACTCGGACAGTACGGAGCCCTTGTACTTCGATGCCCGCAAGGTCAGTATTGCCGTACTGATGCTGCCGTCCGCAGGGGTGATGTCTGATGCGGGTACGTGAAGCGATGTCCAGCCAGGTTCTCGTCGTTGGCCCTGACCACACACTGCGGCAGGCCGCCCAGATGATGTCGGAGCGACGGGTAGGTTCAGTTGTCGTCGTCGATCCCGAATCGCACGGGATCGGAATCATGACCGAACGTGATGTGCTCAACGCCATCGGTGCCGGGCTCGACTGCGATGTGGAACGTACTGCCGCGCATCTCACCTGGGAGGTGGTTTACGCCGGGCCGGACTGGACCCTGGCGGAGGCGGCGGCAACGATGATCCGGGGTGGTTTCCGGCACCTCGTGGTCCTGGAAGATGGCGAGGTCCTCGGCGTGATCTCGGTCCGGGACATCGTTCGAGTCTGGAGTAGCGGCTGAACCTCCGGAGCAGTGGCTGAACCGCTGGGCCAGCGGCTGATCGTTTGAACTGGCGATCCGCCCACCTGATAGGCGACTTGGCCACGGCTCACCATTCGGACATGGCCATACCTGCGTCGTTGTGGCAATGGTCACCCGTACGCTGAGTAGTCATGACCGCTGAGCAGCTGATCTCCTTTGCCCGTGGGGCACCCTCGCTGGACATCGTCGATATCGATGGACTTAAGGCCGCCGCCGTACGGGCCTTCGACGCGGACCCGGCCGGCATCACTGCGTACGGCAACTCACTGGGCTACCTGCCGCTGCGGGAGTGGATCGCAGCCAAGCACGGTGTCGACGTCGACCAGGTGCTGGTCACCAATGGTTCGTTGCAGGCTGACGCATTCCTTTTCGACCGGCTCGTCAAGCCGGGTGACGCGGTCGTGGTGGAGCGTCCGACCTACGACCGGACTCTGCTCAACCTCCAGCAGCAGGGTGCCGAGGTGCACGCGGTCACCATTCAGCCGGATGGGATCGACACCGACGAGCTGGGCAAACTGCTGGAGTCGGGGGTACGCCCGACGGTGGCGCACATCATCCCCAACTACCAGAACCCGGCCGGGGTCACCCTCTCCCTGGAGAAGCGGCAGGCACTGCTCGCCCTGGCCGTCGAGTACGGCTTCACCATCTTCGAGGACGACCCGTACGCCGACGTCCGGTTCCGGGGCGAGCCGCTGCCGTCGATGCTCTCCCTCGATGAGCACGACGTCGTGGTGCATGCCTCCAGTTTCACCAAGACCGTCTGCCCCGGCGTACGGGTGGGTTACCTGGTCGGACCGGCCGCGCTGATCGCGGACATCGCCAAGCGGGCGACCAGCCTCTACATCTCGCCCGGCATGGTGGCGCAGGCCATCGTGCACCAGTTCTGCGTCTCCGGCGACATCGATCGTTCCATCGAGAAGGTGCGCAGCGCGTTGGGCGAGCGGGCGACGCTGCTGGCCGCCGCATTGCGCGAGCACATCCCGGGTGTGGAGTTCATCGAGCCGGACGGCGGCTACTTCCTCTGGGTCGAACTCCCCACGGATGTGCAGGTCGACAAGCTTGCCCCGGCTGCCGCAGAGCGCGGCGTGGCCGTTGTCAAGGGCAGCGACTTCCTGCTCGATGGCGGCCAGCACGCGCTGCGCCTGGCCTATTCGGCGGTCACTCCCGACCGGATCGACGAGGGCGTACGGCGGTTGGCGGAGGCTGTCGAAGCAGTCCGCGGCCAGCGATAAGAAAGTTTGTCGGATATCCGACAAACGGTCGAGGTTGCTTGTCGGGGGTTTTCAGAGAGGTGCTTCACAGCTCACAATGCTGCGAGCGCAACCGTTCCTGCGGTTGACCTCCTGTACATAACCCCCCGCCCCCCCATGGCGCCGGGTGGACCGACCGCACCTACCCCCCGAGCGGCCGGTCCACCCGGCGCCACCCCCAACTGCACGCGGTCGCCGGTTTTACCCAGCGGCGTAGCCTGCATCCGGCAGAAGTCACGCTGGCGGGGGGAGGTGGGCCCGATGGCGGAGCAATTCGACACTGGCCAGGCCGGAATCGGTGCCGAGGGTCGTCGTAAGGACCGGGTCCCGCGCACCCGCGCCTGGAGCGCCCCGGTACGGGCAATGACCCGCATCCTCAACGTCGACGGCAGTCAGCAACAGTCGCCGACGACCATCCCGGATCGTAGTGCCGTGGTGGACTGCGCCCTCTACATCGACGGCGTACGGCAGGCCGGCGACTGGGACTACGCCGAGGCGCTGACCCGGGCACAGCAGCGGCGGGACGCCTTCGTCTGGCTGGGGTTGCACCAGCCCAGTCTGGCCGAGATGACCAGCATCGCGGCCAGCTACGGGCTGCACGAGTTGGCGGTCGAGGACGCGGTCAAGGCCGAGCAGCGCCCCAAACTGGAACACTTCGGCGAGGTCAGCTTTCTGGCGCTGCGTACCGCCCGGTACGTCGCACACGGCGAACTGACCGAGAACTCCGACGTCGTGGAGACCGGGCAGGTGATGCTCTTCATCGGCCCGCACTTCGTGATCAGCGTGCGCCACGGCGACGCCTGCCGGCTCACCCCGATCCGAGCCGACCTGGAGAGCAAGCGGGAACTGCTCGCCCACGGGCCATGGGCGGTGGCCTACGCCATCACCGACCGGGTGGTCGACCTCTACCTGGAGGTGAGCGACCGGGTCGAGGACGATCTGGACACGCTGGAGACCCAGGTGTTCGCTCCCCACACGCACGGTCGGATCCAGCGGATCTACCAGATGAAGCGGGAACTGGTGGAGTTCAAGCGAGCGGTGGTCCCGTTGCAGCGTCCGCTGATGACCCTGACCGCCCAGGTCAACCGGGAGGTGCCGAGAGAGATCCGGCGCTACTTCCGCGACGTGCAGGACCACCTGACCCGTACGGTCGAGCAGGTCAACTCCTACGACGACCTGCTCAACTCGATCCTGCAGGCGCGGCTGGCCCAGGTCACCGTCGAGCAGAACAACGACATGCGCAAGATCGCGGCATGGGCCGCCATCGCGGCGGTGTGGACCGCCATCGCCGGCATCTACGGCATGAACTTCGACGTCATGCCCGAGACCAAATGGACGTACGGCTATCCCGTAGTACTTGCCCTGATGCTCGGGTCCTCGCTGGTGCTGTACCGGATGTTCCGGCGTAACGGCTGGCTCTGACACGCTGACCCGGTCGCTGGTCGGGGTCCGACGCGCCGACTCTTCGGGGTCGCACGCGTCAACTGGTCCGCTTACTCGGCGGTACCGCGCCCGGACTGGCCAGGGCGCGGTACCGAGCCGAGTGTGATCAGTTCCGGCTGTTGCTCGTCGCCGTACCAGCGCTGCCAAGGACCCCATCGCTGTTCTTGGCCGGGCTCTTGCGAGTGGCCTCCGCGAGGGTGGCGGGGGACGGCCGATCGGCGGTCTTCTCCGCCGCCTTCTCTGCGGTCTTGACCAGCGGCTTGTCGGTGGCCTGCGGCGCGGTGCCGTTGCTCGAACCAGACGAAGTCTTCGTCGATTCCGATCGGAGGGGGGAGGTCGAGCCGGCGGCCATCGCCTCGGCGTCCTCGCGGACCGACTCCAGCGCGCGACCCGCGTCGTACGCGTCCCAGTCCTGCTGCCGGCGACGGCGCACCGCCGCCGCACCCGCCACCCCGGCCACGGTGCCGATGGCCAGGATTCCGGTCAACATCGGCCAGCGTCGACGTGCCATCAGGGACTCCTTCTTCCGCATCGCTCGCATGTTCTTCGGCTTGACCTTCTGGGCGGTGGAGCCGGCATGCCGGGCGCCTTCCGCCGCCGCCACGGCCAGTGGTGCCAGCGCCGTCACGGTCGCCGCCCAGCCGTGGACGGCCTTGCCCTTGACCTTGGTCGCCGTCGGGCCGACATAGTCCCGGGCCGCGTTCATCCGTGGTCCGAGAGTCGCCCCGACCCCGCCGGCCGCGTGCGTGGCGGCCCGCCTGAAGTGATCGAGGCTCTCGTTCAGCTCCGCCTTGGCGAGCTGGCTGTGAGTCTTACGCCGACCAATCCCGAACACCGGTTCCACCTCCTGGGTGTTGTTCCTTTGTCATCCTCCACCTTTGGATGCCTCCGCACTGCCAGATCGGGCACATGGGAGGATCCGCATGGAAACTGACCGACAACTGAGGAGTACCCGTGGCTGAGGCGATCTACGCCACCTTGCACACCAACGCCGGCCCGATCCGGTTGGAGCTGTTCCAGAACCACGCGCCGAAGACCGTGCGCAACTTCGTCGAACTCGCCGAAGGCACCCGCGAATACACCGACCCGCGTACCGGTCAGCCCGGCTCCGGGCCGTACTACGACGGCACCATCTCGCACCGGGTGATTGCCGGCTTCATGATCCAGATGGGTGACCCGACCGGTACCGGCCGGGGTGGACCGGGCTACCAGTTCGCCGACGAGTTCCACCCGGAGCTGCGCTTCGACCAGCCCTACCTGCTGGCCATGGCGAACGCAGGACCGGGCACCAACGGTTCGCAGTTCTTCATCACGGTCGGCCCGACGCCGCACCTGAACAACCGGCACACCATCTTCGGCAAGGTGGCCGACCAGGACTCGGCGAAGGTGGTCGACGCGATCGCCAACACCTCGACCGGCCCGGGCGACCGGCCGCGCAACGACGTGGTCATCGAGCGCGTCGAGATCGAACGTATCTCGGCCTGATCCCCCGATCGGGGTACCTTTGCTCGCATGAACGAGCGCGGCAAGGTGGCATCGTGAGCGAGTCCCCACCGACGACACCGGTCTGCTACCGGCATCCGTCGCGGGAGACCTACATCCGGTGTACCCGGTGTGACCGGCCGATCTGCCCGGAGTGCATGCGGGAGGCTTCGGTCGGCCACCAGTGCCCCGAGTGCGTGTCGGAGGGGCGTCGGACGCAACGGCCGGCGCGTACCGTCTTCGGAGGCGGTGCCGCCGGCCGTGCCGGCTACGTCACCAAGGCGATCATCGCCGTCAACGTCCTGCTCATGCTGCTCTCCATCGCCCTGGATTCCGGCGGTGACGCGGCCGCCGGGGGCCGTGGCTTCGGTGGGTTGCTCGGCGGCAACACGCCGCTGACCGACTGGGGCTCGGTGCTCGGCCTGGCACTCTTCCCCGACTTCACCGTGCACGGGATCGCGGATGGCGAGTACTACCGCCTGATCACCGCGATGTTCCTGCACTACGGGCTCATCCACCTGCTCATGAACATGTGGGCGCTGTGGGTGCTGGGCCGGTCGCTGGAGGCGACTCTCGGCCCGCTCCGGTTCCTCGCCCTCTACCTGGTCGCCGGGCTCGGCGGCAACGTCGCCGCGTACGTCTTCACCGCGCCGAACAGCCAGACGGCGGGTGCCTCGACCGCGGTCTTCGGTCTCTTCGCGGGGCTCTTCATCATCATGCGGCGGCTCGGCCGGGACACCTCGTCGGTCATCCCGATCCTGGTGATCAACCTGGTGTTCACCTTTCTCGTGCCCGGTATCTCCATCGCCGGACACCTCGGTGGTCTTGCCTTTGGCGCGATCATGGCGGTGGTGATGGCGTACGCGCCCCGGTCCCATCGCGCACTGGTCCAGGGGGCCGGTACCGCAGTCGTCGTGATCGGGCTGGTCGTCGTGACAGCCGTACGTACGTTTCTCCTGCTCAGCTGAGCGTCGCGTGGTCAGCTGGCCGTCGTTGCCCGGTGCCACCTGGCCTGGAGGACGGCGGCCACCTCGTCCGGTGGGGCCCCGAGATCGTGCCGCCCGAACAGGTGCAGGGAGTCGCCTGCGTCGATCTCCAGGAGTTCGGTTCGTAGGCCGCGTCGGGGACGGGCGTCCACGGCGATCCGCTCGATCCGGGCCCAGTCGAGGTGCCGCCGTCCGGCGAAACCGGTGACCACCGTGACGCCGGTCCGGTCGACGCCGAGCCGGACCGGGGCGACCAGGTCGCGCAGCGCCCAGCCGAGCAGCCCGGCGGCGGCCAGACCGGCCAGCCCCCACCGGACCGGGTCGCCCTCGGAAAGCAGTGCCGCGAGTACGGCAAGGCAGCCCGCACCCACCACCTTCAGTACGGGCATCAGCGCGCTCACGCGCCAGGTCCTGGGTTCGTCATCGTCCGGCATCGCGCGGCGGTCGTGTTGCGCGTCATCGTCCGGCACCGCGTGGCGGTCGTGTTGCTCGTCGGTCGGGTCGGTATGCACGCATCCAAGGATGGGGCACGGCCGGGGAGACGGGCCGCTCAGCAGGACGTAGTATCGAGAAAAGCTTAGTTACTGGGGAGTAGAAAATGCGGGACGCGGTCATCGTCGGTACGGCACGCACCCCGATCGGCCGGCGCAAGGGGGCCCTGGCCTCGGTGCACCCGGTCGATCTGTCGGCACACGTCCTGCGCGCCCTGGCCGAGCGCTCCGGCCTGGCCCCGGCCGACGTCGACGACGTGATCTGGGGCTGCGTGTCGCAGGTCGGTGAGCAGTCCTGGAACATCGGTCGCAACGTCGTACTGGCGGCGGGCTGGCCGGAGTCGGTGCCCGGCACCACCGTCGACCGGCAGTGTGGCTCCAGCCAGCAGGCGTTGCACTTCGCCGCCGCCACCGTCATCTCCGGCCAGGCCGACCTCGTCGTCGCCGGCGGGGTCGAGGCGATGACCCGGGTACCGATGGGCTCCTCGGCCACCGGCGGCCTGCCTTACGGCGATCTGGTGCGCGACCGCTACCGCGACGTCGAAGGCTTCGGCGTCGACGAGCCGGTGCCGTTCAACCAGGGAGTCGGCGCGGAGATGATCGCCCAGCGGTGGGGCTTCTCCCGCACCCAGCTGGACGAGTTCGCGCTGGCCAGCCATCAGAAGGCGGCGACGGCGCAGGACGCCGGCCTGTTCGAGGCGGAGATCTCCCCGGTCGCGATGGCCGACGGTGGCAAGGTCACGGCTGACGAGGGCATCCGGCGGGACACCACCCTGGAGCGGCTCGGTGAGCTGAAGACCCCGTTCAAGGCGGACGGCGTGGTCACCGCCGGCTCGGCGTCGCAGATCTCCGACGGAGCCGCCGCCGTCGCGGTCACCACCTCCGAGTGGGCCCGGCAGCACGGCCTCACGCCGCTGGCCCGGATCCACACCGCCGTGGTCGCCGCCGACGACCCGGTGATCATGCTGACCGCACCCATCCCGGCCACCGCGAAGGCGCTGAGCCGCGCCGGCCTGAGCATCGACGAGATCGGGGTGTACGAGGTCAACGAGGCGTTCGCGCCGGTCCCGCTGGCCTGGCTGGCCGAGACCGGAGCCGACCCGGCCCGCCTCAACCCGCGTGGTGGGGCCATCGCCCTCGGCCACCCGCTGGGCGGATCCGGGGCTCGGATCATGACGACGATGGTGCAGCACATGCGGGACAACGGCATCCGCTACGGCCTGCAGACCATGTGCGAGGGCGGCGGAATGGCGAACGCCACCATCATCGAACTGCTGTAGGGCGTACCCCGACCAGACGGTCGACGGCCGCTTGGTCTGCGGATGCCGCAGGCCAAGCGGCTCTGCCGCAACAGCCAACCGAGCCCGACCGCGTTCCGGTATTCGTTCCGCATCGATGATGTTCGCAAGGATCGAGATGCGGTGGTAGCGAGCGCTACCCGAGGGGCGGGGTGGTCATGCTCCGGGCAGAGCCCGGTCGAACTCATCGCGGTTGCGGATGATGTCGCTCTGATGGCCACGAACCCAGCCCACGAGTCCATTCACAGCCCCGCTCAGTGAACGGCCGAGCGGCGTTAGGGCATATTCCACCCTTGGCGGCACTTCCACGTACGCCGTCCTGACCACCAGCCCGTCGCGGGTGAGTGCGCGCAGCGTCTGACTGAGCATCCGCTGGGAGATGCCGGCGACCTGCTCGTGCAGGGTGGTGAAGCGCATCGGGCCAGACATCAGGACCGTGATGGTCAGCAGCGTCCATTTGTCGCCGACCCGCGCCAGCACGTCGCGGACGAGCTCGATGGTCTGGACACAGTCTGGCGCAACCCCGCGCTGTGCGAGTTCGGTGCCGAGGGAACCGGTCACAGTTCTTCGTTCCTCTTTCGTCAGTAGCTGACTTCAAAGTGCGTATTGGAGAGCCGGATTAATTCCGGCGAGCGCACGTTTCTTACTGATCGTAAGTAACGTGCGGCCGCCTGCTCGTGGCCGTGGCAGACGGGAGAACAACTTGGCTCGGCACGACACGTTCACCATCTCGCGACACTTCGACGTACCGCCGGACGAGATCTTCGCAGCGTTCGCCGACACCGCGATCAGGCGGCGGTGGTTCCGCATCCCCGGTAGTGGCGCTTCATACAAGCACGACTTCCGGGTGGGCGGCGGCGAGACGGCGCGCAGCACCTTCACCAGCCTGGACGCGGAGCCCGAGCGGCTGGAGTACCGGTTGCGGTACATCGAGATCGAGGGCCCCCACCGAATCGTCTACGGCTACGAGGCCATCGTCGACGGCGAACTGCGATGGGCGTCGCTGGTTACCGTCCGGCTGAACGCCGAGGCGGTCGGAACCCGTCTGGAGTGGACGGAGCAGGTGACGTTTCTCCGCTACACGGGAGACGGCAGCGGAGATCTGGCGCACCTACGCGGCGGGAGCGTGCTGAGGCTGAACGGAATCGAGGCTGCTCTGCAACCCGGACGTCAGCAACGGCAATGAAAGCCGCCCCGACCTGGAAGACCTTTTATGTGCCGCAAGGTCTCCAGCCATCAGTAACCATCAGATCAGTAGGAATGGAACAGGCATGACGAATATCGGGGTCATCCTCGGCAGCACCCGCCCTGGCCGGGTGGGTCACCAAGTGGCCGAGTGGGTTACCGAGCAGGGCAGCAAGTTTGACGGCATCGACGTCGAGCTGGTGGACATCGCTGACTACCATCTGCCGCTCTTCGACGAGCCGCAGTCACCCCTACTCGGCTCCTACGCCCACGCCCACACCCGGAAGTGGAGTAACAAGGTGGCCGAGTTCGACGGATATGTCTTCGTTACCCCGGAATACAACCGGTCGATCCCCTCGGCGCTGAAGAACGCCATCGACTACCTCTATCGTGAGTGGAACAACAAGGCGGCTGGCTTCGTCTCATACGGCAGCCAGGTCGGCGGGGCTCGGGCAGCCGAACAGTTGCGCCTCATCACGGCCGGTCTGCAACTGGCGGGCGTACGCACCCAGGTCAGTTTGTCACTCGCCACCGACTTCGAAGCGTTCGCCACGTTCACCCCCGACGACCGCCACAACGCCATGCTGCGTCAACTCCTCACCGAGGTAGCCGCATGGGCCGACGCGTTCGCGCCACTGCGCCGATCCTGACGGCACATTCAGCCCGCTCATGACGACCGGCAGGCCATGGCCCAGGCGATGGCCCGGGCGATGGCTTGCCGGTCGGGACGACGTGGGGACAGACTCAAGCGCCCTTGAGTCGGAGCCCCAGACCGTCGAGGACGCACTCAAGCCCGCTCTTGAAGCTGCCGTCCCGGGTGTCGCCGGATAGCCCCACCGCCGGACTAATCTCACTTTCATCCATGTAAATGCCGCACCAATTGCCGACTGCGCCTCGTTGGACAACGCATGGATGTGTTCTCCCAGACGCTTCCACCCACGGCCGTAGTGGCCGGGGTGTCGGCCACGAGGGCGGGTCGACACCTGGTCAACCTGCGGCAATGTGTGGAGTCCGGCGACGACGCCGTTCTCGTCACCAGGTGCACCCGAGTCGATCGGCCGGCTCAGGGCGACTACCTGCTACTACTCACCCATCGTCGGCTGGTCGTGATGCGGCGGACCCGACTGCTGCGCCGACTGCGCCTGCACCTCAACACCGAGCTGCGGCACCTGACCAATGTCACGTGGAACTCCGACCCGAATCTGTCCGGTGTGGAGCTGGCGGCGACCGCCATCGACGGGGTACGCGAACGGTTCCTGATCCGGGTCGGCGATCCGAAGCGGGTGTGGCAGCTGGACGCCGTACTCAACCATCGGTTCCGCCCCGGCGAGGCGACTCAGGCCGGCCCTACCCTGGCCACCTGACGTTAGGAAGGGCCCCTTCCAAGGCAGAAAGCGATAAGAAGGGGCCCTTCCTAACAGCTCAGTAGACGCTGGAGCCGATGAAGTCGTCGTGTCCGTAGCCGACCGGGTTGGCGAACGAGCGCGACTGGAACGACCACTGCTGACGGTTGCTGCTGCCGCAGGCCGCCAGGCGCAGCCGTGGGTTACCACTGCTCGGGCTGTCGAAGGCCAGGCAGAGGTTGGTGTTGCCGGCCGCCTTGATCTGGTTGCCGGAGAAGACCCACTTCTGGTTCGTGCCACCGTGGCAGTTGTGGATGTTGACCGGGGTGTTGGCGGTCAACGTGCCACCCGCGACGTCCAGGCACCGGTCGTGGGAGAGCTCGGAGTGCAGCGACTGGCGCGTGGAGTCGTACCAGAAGCCCTGGTTACGGCCACCGTGGCAGGTGTACGAGATCTGCGCCGTACCGTTTCGGGAGTCGTAGCCCTCACCGTCGATACAGTTGCTGGTACCCGTGTTGCGGAGCTGCTTGAACTCGAACAGCCCCGGGTAGAACACGGCCTGGTTGGTGCTGGCCGGGTCGACACAGGTGCCCTGCTGCTGGCCGGAGTTGAAGAACGAGGTCATGCACTGGGCGAACATGCCGTGGCCCCGGTAGTTGGGGTGGAACGACTGCCGGGCGGCGTTCTCGTCCCAGACGCCGACCTCGATGAAGAGGCCGCGTACGGAGGTGCTCTCCGAGCACACCTCGTGGCCGTGGAACAGTCGGCTGGCGTCCAGGTAGCGGGTGCCGGTGTTGACGGCGGCGGCGCGCAGCGACTTCTCGAAGAGCGGCACTGCCTTGTTGCGGGCGAACGCCATGTCGGCGAGGTACATCAGGCAGCCGCCGTTGTACCAACCCGGGAAGTCCGGGTTGTCCTCGACATCCGGTCCGGCGGGACTCGGGTACGACATGAACACGAGTTCGTAGTCGGACTGGAGGTATCCGGCGTTGGTCATGGTCTGCCGGATGCTGTTGATCGCCTGCTCGGCCGCCTGCCGGCTGCCGTCGGTGCGGATCGACCAACCGTCGCTGTAGTCGGGGTAGCACGCGCCCTGGAAGAACACCCGGTTGACGGTGCATTCGGTGGCGACCGGCCCGAACTGGATGGTCCCCGCACCGTTCGCGCCAATGATCATCCAGATCAACTTGATTTTGGCGTTTCGTGCCTTGATCGCGAGATGGTCGCCCTGGTTCAGCTCGTTGTGCTGGGTCGGGCCGCCGGCCATCAGGTGCTGTGCTGTGGCACCCGAGCAGGCGATGTTGTATTGCACTTCCGAGGTGATCCCGGTACGGAACACCGCCTGGTCGTACGACCGGTCGCACCAGTTGCCGTCCTGGTGCGTGCCGGGAATGTAGTTCCCCACGCCCTCACCGGAGATCTGGCTGTCGCCCATCGTGAGCAGCGCGACCTTGCGCTGCTCCAGCGGGCGGATGGCCGGGCTGCCGTAGAGCGCGGTGGCCTCGGCGGCACGGATCGATTCGAGGTTGGCCGGCAACGCCTGGATCGGCGGGCGTGCCTGGGCCGCTTCGGGGGCGGAGGAGGCGGGGAGGGGGTTGACGAGCATCGGCAGGACGAGGCCGGCGACGAATGCGGCTACGACAGCGGTACGTCGTCGTGGCATTCGGAGCGGGCTGCGTCCTCCCGACGGGCGGGGGTCGCTCATCGACTCGGTCCTTCCATCCAATCGTTGCTGGTCAATTGATGGTCAGACGGTAGCCCTCCGGTCGAGAAATGTGAATACCTCTCAGTAACTTGTTGCGCGGAGATGTCCTCGCAGCTCAGTACGGCGTGGCGGACCACGCCCGCGACGTGGCGGGGCGACGGTTAGGACGTGGCGGGGCGACGGTTACGGCGTGGCGCGGTGGTGTGGGCTCAGCGGGCGCGCGGTGGCAGGGCGTAGCCCACGTAGCCCCGGAACTCGACCTGCCAGCCGGGTGGCACCAGCCGGGTACAGGCCCTCCGGTCCCCGGTGCACACGATCGCGTCCACCGTGTGGGGATCGGCTGGCGGGCGGCCCTCCAACACCGACTGCAACGCCACGATCTCCCGAGCCGCACCACTGTCGCCGTGGCGAAGCAGCAACCACCAGGGGTACTCCCAGTTGTCGTTCTGCTGCACCAGACCGATCCGCCGGGCTCCGGCAGCCTCGACCGCCTGAGCCGCCCACCGGAACTCCTCTGCCCACTGTGGACGACGTAGGAACCGGGTCTCCCAGTCGGAGGTGGTGAACAGCGACCCCGTACCGACCAGTCGGCGGGGGAAGCCGTACGAGATGGCGAGCACTCCGGAGAGAGCGGAGGTGGCGAGTACGGCTACCGCCGCCAGGGTCGCCACCGAACGTCGACCACCCCGGCCAGCGCCCTCGGCTCGGGTGCTGGCCCGACGCCGGAACATCGCGTCCAGCCACACCCCAGCCAGCGGGATAGCCAGCAGCAGCGCGTACAGCACCAGCCGGTTTCCCCAGGGCTGCCATTTGATCATCGCGCTGTGCAGCACCACGGTCACGGTGATCGCGGCCGCGTACGCCCGTAGCGTCCCGGCACGCTCCGGCGAGATCCGGTGCGGACGGGCCAGCGCCAGCACCCCGGCGATCAGGACGAGCGCCCCGGCGAGGGGGAACGCGACCCGGTCCTCATCGGGATACCAGGACGGCACCGGGAAGGTGGTCTTGCCGAAGGTGATCCCACGGTCCTGCGGGTCGACGCCGACCAGCTCTGCCACCTGCTTGATGGCGGACGCGGTGACGTCCCGCAGCGGACTCAAGGGGGTGTCCAACGCGGTGTGCCCGATCCGTAGCCCGTTGACCAGGACAGCGGGCGGGTCGTGCCGGGTCGTCGGGATCGATTCGCGCAGCCGGGGCGGCCCGAGCGGATTGCCGAACTCGACGGTCATCCGCACCAGGTACGGCCCAGTGATCATCGCAGCGACAGCCAGAATGGCGACCGAAACGCCACCAATGCCCAGTACTGCCCGCACCCGCGAGCCCGAGCCGGAAGCAGCATCGGAAGGCGCGGCGGCGTGCTCTGTGGCCGGCACCGGACGGAAGGCTCGGCGGAGTTGGGCGACCCCCCATACGACCAGCATCGGGCCGACCCCGATCAGTCCGCTGGTCTTGGTGACAGCGGTCAGCCCGGTGGCGGTGCCGAGGGCGAGCACCGTACCGAAGGTGGCCCGTCGGGACAGGTTGTCCAGCACCAGGGTCGCGGCACAACCGGCCCAGGCGGCGGCTACCAGGTCGGTCTGCGTACTCGTCGCCTGGAGCGCCACCATCGGCGTCGTCGCCATCAGGAAAGCGGTGATGATCTGGGCCCGCCGGCCCCCGCCGAGCTGGGCGGTGATCCGCGTCGCGACCACCAGGCAGCCGATCGCCGCCGCCCACTGCACCAGGTTGTAGAGCGCGTCGCCGCCGGTCAGCAGACGCAGGTGCAGCAGCAGATACTCGGCGCCGGGCGGAATGGTGACCTGCCGATGGATGGCGGTCGCCCACATCTCCAGGCTGCCCTGCTGCACCCAGTGTTCGACCTTCGGCAGGTGGTAGGTCTGCGAGTCGAAGTTGTTCGGCTCGGCGAGCAGGGCAATGACCAGTTCGGCCAGTACCAGGAAGGCGATGACACAGATCATCAGCCGCTCGGCCACACTGGCCTGCCGCCAGCCCTTGGCCCGGATGGTCTCCCAGCCGCTCGACGCGGCACGTCGCGCGTCCCCGAGTACCGACCGGGGCCGGTCCGGGGCCGTGGGTGCAGTCGTGCTCGCGGTCGGGGCTGTGGTCGTGCCCGCTGCCGCAGTTGTGGTCGCAGTCGTGCTCGCGGTCGCGGTTGTGCGACGCCACCGCCGGCCGGCCAGGGCCAGCGCGACGGCCAAGAAGAGCAACCAGGCCGCCGCCAGTGCGGGCGCGGTCAACCAGCCAAACGCGCCGAGTAACTCCACGGTCAGCACCGCGTACGCGCCGGTGACCAAGGCGGCCCGGACCGCCGCCAGGCGTACCGGCTGACCCACGCTTTCCGACGCTGGACGCAAGGCGTACATGATCGAGAAGAAGGCGATAACGGGTGCCACCACGAGCGGGGACCATGCAGCCGGCATGGCCGGAAGTAAACACCATGATCCCGGCCGCTCCGCGTGAAGCCAGCCATGGCGCGCGTAACGGCAGCCCTGCGCGGGTGTCGGGGCAGGCGTTGGGCGGACACGGCCGGATGCGGCGGACGTCAGGACAGACCTATCCCTCGCCGCAGGCTAGGCTAGCAAGGATCTGTCGTCGCCACCGTGGAGATGTCCCCGTGAAGCTCTCGATCCTCATGCCGGTCTACAACGAGGAAGAACGCATCGCGGACGCCCTGAAGCAGGCGTTGGCGGTGGACTACCCGTGCGAGATCGAACTCGTCGTGGTCGATGACGGAAGTCGGGACGGCACCGGCGAAATCCTCGGTCGGGCCGACGACACCCGGGTCCGCGTCATCACCCATCCCCGCAACGCCGGCAAGGGCGCGGCGATCCGTACGGCGGTCGACAACGCCGAGGGTGAATACATGGTCATCCTCGACGCCGACCTCGAATACGACCCGCAGGACATCACCAAACTGCTCGAACCAGTCCTGGACGGGCGAGCGACGGTTGTCTACGGAAATCGGACATTCGGCAGCCACAGCTCTTACAGCTTCTGGTACGTAATGGGCAACAAGGCGGTCACCACCGCCGCCAATGTCCTGTTCAACTCCTACATCGGCGACCTGGAGACCTGCTTCAAGCTGCTGCCGGTCGGGCTCTACCGCTCGCTGGACATCCGCTCCCGCGGCTTCGGCATGGAGGCGGAGGTCACCGGCAAACTGCTCCGGCGGCGAATCCGCCCCTACGAGGTGCCGATCAGCTACCACGCCCGAGGGCGCGACGAAGGCAAGAAGATCACCTGGAAGGACGGCGTCGAGGCGCTGTGGATCCTCGGTCGCGAGCGCACCCGACGCCGGGGCGTCATCCCAGGAAAGCGCTGATTCATCCCAATCAGGTGCTGAATCAACCCAGGAAAGCGTTGATCGACCGCCGCAATCCTGCCGAATCCAGGCCATGCCACCGCGCATGATCCTGCGGGCTGCCATACCGGCGTACCTCGGCGTGCCCTACCCCGAACGACAGCAACCGGTGCGGTACGTGACTGAGCGCGTCGTTCACGATCGCGCTCGACGTACCCGCCAGGTACGGCTCCACCAGCACCACCTCCGACCCGGCCAACGACCGTAGCCCAGCAGCGTCGAACGGTCGCGGCGTGTGCGTGTACGCCACCGTCACATCCAGCCCCGCCACCGCCGCCAGCGTCGGATCCAGCATCGGCCCGACCGCCACCACCAGCGGCCCGCCCGGCGTACCCCGCCGCAGCACCTGCAACCGGGGATCCCCGCCGTACGACAACCGGTTCGACTGCGTGGACAGCCGCAGATAGACCGGATCATCGTGCGGAGTGGCCGCCTTCAACAGCGCCGGCACCTCGTCCCGGTGCCCCGGCACCTGCACCGTCCAGCCATCCAGCGTGTCGAACAGCGCCACATCCCCCGGCGACATGTGTGTCCGGCCCATCGCCGACCCGTCGTACGACGCCCCGACGCTCACCAGGATCGCGCCCACCCCCTGGTGGCTCAGATCCAGCTTGATCTGCTCGTACGCCCGGTCCACCAGAAAAGTCGCGTACGAATGCACGATCGGCCGCAGCCCGGTCAACGCCAACCCGCCCGCCACCCCGATCATCAACTGCTCGCGGATGCCGACGTTGAGCACCCGATCTGGATGACGCTCGGCGGCCGGGGCGAACACGGACGCGGAAATGTCAGCGAGCACCAGGGCAGTACGCGGATCGTCCGCGAGCAGGGCGCTGGTCGTCGCCACGAAACTGTCCCGCACGGGTCTACTCCTCTGAATCGACGACCGCGACGACGACGTGCGGCCGGTCGGGCTGGTGGGCGGTGAGAGCAGCATGGATCGCGTCATGGTTCCGACCGTCCACGGTCTCGGCGGTCCAGCCGTTGACGGTGAACCGGCTGGCGATCCCGCCCGGACCCGGCCAACCGTGCGAGGCAGATTGGTTGTCGAGCACGATCGCGGTCAGGTTGGGCAGGCCGGTGGCTCCGGCGTACGCGATCGCCTCATGGTTGGAACCCTCGTCCAACTCGGCGTCGCCGAGCAGGACGTACACCCGGGGTTGGGTGATGCCCTGGGCCCGCAGCCCCAGCGCGGTGCCCACGCCCAGTCCCAGGCCGTGGCCGAGCGAACCGGAGCTGATCTCCACGCCGGGGACCAGCACCCGGTCGGGATGGTGACCAAGCCGGCTCTCCGGACCGGCCAAGTCGTCCAGCCACGCCTCGGGAATGAACCCCTTCGCCGCCAGTACGGCGTAGTAGGCGGCCGGTCCGTGCCCCTTGGAGAGCAGGAACCGGTCCCGTTCCGGGTCGTCCACCGTCTCCGGGGTGACCCGCAGCACGCGGTCGTAGAGCACCCAGACAACGTCGAGCGTCGAATGGGCGCTGGCAGAGTGTTTCTCGTCGCCGGTGAGCCGGCGCAGCAGGACGTCAAGGTCGACGTAGCCGGTGGTCGTCGGTGCGGTCATGCGGCTAGCCTGCATGTTGAAGTGCACTTCAACTCAAGGCGAACGTGATGCAGGAACTACTGACCATCGGCGAGCTGGTGACCCGATCCGGGGTGGCCCCCTCGGCGCTGCGCTACTACGAACGGCTCGGACTCATCCGGGCCACCCGCACCAGCGGCAACCAACGTCGCTACGAACGAGCCGAACTGCGCCGCGTCGCCTTTATCCGCATCTCCCAGCAGGTCGGCGTCTCCCTGGAGGAGATCCGCGCCGCCCTCGACTCACTACCCGAGTCACGCACCCCCACCAAGGCCGACTGGGCCCGGCTATCTGCCGGCTGGCAGCACAAACTGAACGAAAAAATCGACCTGCTCACCCGGCTCCGCGACGACCTGACCGGCTGCATCGGTTGCGGTTGCCTGTCGCTGCAGCGCTGCAACGTCTTCAACGTCAACGATGAACTCGCCGAGGAAGGACCCGGCGCCCGGCTCTTGGTCCACCCACGGTGAGTGCGGTCAGTCCAGGGTGAGCGCGGTCAGTCCAGGGTGAGTAGCACCTTGCCCAGGTGATCGTTGGACTCGATGATCCGATGCGCCTCAGCAGCCTGCGCCATCGGAATCCGCCGGTCGACGATCGGCCCGATCGCCCCCGACTCCACCAGCGGCCAGACCTCCTCACGAACCCCCCGTACGATCGCCGCCTTCTCCTCCACCGGCCGTGACCGCAACGCCGCTGCGGACACCGACCCGCGCTTGGCCAACAGCGCACCCAGATCCAGCTCCGCCTTACGGCCACCCTGCATCCCGATCACCACCAGCCGGCCGCCGGTCGCCAGCGCCGCCACGTTCCGCCCCAGGTACGCCGCACCCATGATGTCCAGGATCACGTCCGCGCCCCGACCATCGGTGAGCCGCCGGATCTCCTCGACGAAGTCCTGACTCGTGTAGTCGATCGTGTGCGTCGCGCCAAGCTGGCGAAGACGCTCGTGCTTCGCCGGCCGCGCCGTCACCACCACCGTCACCCCGAGGGCCACCCCGAGCTGGATGGCGAAGGTGCCGATGCCACTGCCACCGCCATGCACCAGCAGCGTCTCGCCCATGCTCAGGTGCGCCGACTGGACCAGGTTCGACCAGACCGTACAAGCCACCTCCGGCAGCGCGGCAGCCTCGACCGGGTCGACCCCCGCCGGCACCGGGAGCAGCTGACCCGCCGGCACCGCCACCCGCTCGGCGTACCCGCCGCCGGACAGCAGGGCACACACCACGTCACCCACCTGCCAACCCGACACCCCCGGGCCGGTCGCGCTGATCACCCCCGAGCATTCCAAACCCGGGTACGCCGAAGCACCCGGCGGCGGCGCATAATTCCCCTGCCGTTGCAGCAGGTCAGCGCGGTTCACCGCGCTGGCGCGTACGTCGACCACCACCTCACCAGACCCCGGCTCCGGATCAGGCACCTCCGTCCAGGTCAGTACGTCAGGTCCACCCGGCTCAGCAATCGTGATCGCACGCATGGGCACAGTCTTACCCCACCGCCGCGTCAGTCCACGCGCGAGCCAGGATCTCGTCCACGGTTTGCGCTGGCGTCTGCTCCGAGTTGTCCAACCAGAGCCCGAGGCGTGGTGTCTCCGTACGCAGGCCCGCGTCGAGCTGCTGCGGCGTCCAATCCCCGTACCCGGTCTTGGGGCGACCCTGCTCGCGAAACGCCACCACCTCCGGTCGTGGGGTCAGCACCACGACCAGCAGCGGACGGCTCTGGATCGCGTCGACCAGGTGCGCCAGGTCCGCCCCCAGCACCACATCCTGGAGTACGACCGTGAAGCCGGCGGCGAAGTAGGTGTCCGCCGCGTTGGCAGCGAGGGTGTAGCGCAGGTGCAGTTGCCGGAGCGCTTCGGCCTCGGTCTCCGGGGTCATCTCCGCCCGGCCGTTGACGATCATCCGGCGGAAGACGTCACCCCGCAGGTGTACGGAGCGGGGCAGCCGGCTGGCGAACTCCTGGGCGACGGTCGATTTGCCGGCGGCCATGATGCCGGTGATCAGGACGACGGCGGGTGGCGGTGGTGCGGTGCCCGGCATGTCCTCGATCATCCCAGTGCCCGGGTGGTGGGGGCACCCGGCCCGGGAGACCGGCGTGGCACACTAGGGGCGGCTGCGTGCGTTACCGGACGTGGCTGAGGAGGGTTCGCCTAGCTGGTTTATGGCGCCGGTCTTGAAAACCGGTAAGGGAGCAATCTCTTCGTGGGTTCGAATCCCACACCCTCCGCTCTCCTGGACAGCAATAACGCCCCCTGACCAGCGGCGTCGCACTGGTCCGCCAGGTACGCAAGTGGTTGCTCTCCAGCTGCTTGGCGTCCCCGGATCCTCGGAAGGGGCGTGCCCGTTGCGTGCCAGCTTCGGCGGTCACCGATGGCAACGGTCAAGCCCGGCAGGTTCTCCGGGTGTCTCGCCCTGGCAGCAAGGGCAAATTTCCAGGCTGCTCGGCCCATAACGCCGTCGTCGTGACGGCTACGAGTCCCACCCGTGTTCCGGCTGGACCTTGCCTGCTACGCCGAGTGAACAAGTCGTACGACCGTCGTGATCGAGGCGTATCGGCGGAGCGATACGACCGTCTTGCAGCCGTCAAGTTGCCGGCAGGTACATGGCGATCCAGTTCCTCAACCGTTTCAGCACCAATGGGCGGACGTCGACCATTTCGATCCGCTCGGCGACTACTGCTGGTTCGATGAGCCCGGCTCGGATCAGCGCGTTAGCGAAGGCGTAGTCCTTCTCCCTGCCAGCGACCAGCTTGGACACGACGCAGTCGTGTGGTTCGAGCGTGTAGCCGCGCCCCGGTTGGGTGCTCTGAGACTCCACCAGAACTAGCCGATCCCGCCACCCATCGGGCAAGGTAGCGGTCGACACACTCACGCCCTGGGCGTAGTAGCCGTTCATCTCGTGAAACGGTGAAAGCTCGCCGATGGCGCCGTCGACCTGGTCAGCCTTCTGGTCGTCCGGGTCGTTGAAGAATGCCACGTCGACCTCCATCGAGGCGGTGGCTTCCAGCGGAAGTCTGCTCTCCGGGATCGCCCCCAGCACCGACTGGCTGCCGATGACGAGGACGTCTGGGTCTCCGGCGATTTGGCATGCGGACCGCAGGACATGCTCCAGTTGCTCGCGTCTCATGCCGCTCGTTTCCAGCCGCTGCGTGTGAAGGAATCAAGAACCTTTTTGCGCTGGGCCTGTGATAGGACCCCAGCAAAGGGCGAGTTCTGTCGGAGCTCCACAGCTTCCGGATCATCCGAGGTCAGCACCTTGAGGACGGTGTCGACGCCTTCGTTGATTTTGTCCTGCCAGCGCTTCAGCCACACCTCGGTCATGGTTTCTCGGTGCTGCCGGAGGAGTCGATCGAGATTCTCCCTGGCCTTGCCCAGTACCTCGTCTGGGTCGGTGACCAAACTGCCCGCTACCGCTTGGTGTAGCCACAGTGACTTGAGCTGATCACGAGTCAGCTTCGGCTTGGGGCGCAGCAGAGCCTCAACATGGTCCCGCTTGATTCTCCGATGCATGCCGACCTTCACGAACGGCAGTTCTCCACGCTCGCACAGGTTGACCACCTGCTGGCGTGACGACCCCAGCAGCTTGGCAGCCTGACCGGTGGTCAGAAGGTCTCCACTCACCGTCGCCATAGTTGAAGCATGCGCTACAAACGCTAAAAACGCAACTCGCTTGCTCGCATTCCCCCGGGTCAAGCCTTCGTTGGACCATCTTGGTCAGCGTTGCAGGCCCGCGTCACTCAGCCTTGACCTGCGCCCGACGGTGCGGGCGCCTTCTGGTGGACGGATTGTGCCAGGCTGCGATATCCATGCCCTTCTGCGTGATCAACGGCTCCGTGCCGACGCTGACCGGCGGAAGAAGCGACAGGGCTGTTCGTTCTTGAGCGCGCTGTTGAGGCGACGGCGGGTCTCCTGCCAGTTGCGCGCCATCAGCGTTGTCCCTTCGCGATCTTGCAAATGGGCAGCGCGATGAGGAACGGACTCGCCGCGCCGCCAGCATCACTCTGCGAGCCATGAATATTCCGGTGCCGGATAGATGCTGACTCTGCCATCCCGGATTTGCCACGTCTCGGCACCACCCCGCTCATCTGTTAGGACGAACAGGCCCCTTGGTCCGTCGCCATCTTCATCAGGCGAAATTGCAGCCAGTTCCTCGACCTGGATGCGGAGCCAAGGCACCTCCTGCTCTCGGATGTCCCCGCCGTAGAAGACGTAGAGGGACCAGTTGAAGGGGCTAGCCGCCACCGACGCCACCGATTCCCTGGCCACTACCCCTTGGCGCTGATGACGACCAGGAACCACCGGACCCACCGGGGCCGGTGCGGATGTGTGGTGACCTGCAGTGAGCCGGCATCGGCGGGCCGTTCGCCCACGTGGCTACCAGGGCAGACACCGGCGCGACGCTGTACGCCCCGTCGATCCTGGCCGTAGCCGGCCAAGGGAGTCGAGTCGGCCGTTGCTGCTTCGCGGTCCGGCGTGGGATGAGGCGCCCACCACGGTCCTGTGTGGATCGCTGCTGACTTTCGGGCAGCAGATTCGTGCCGCACATGCTGTCGCAGGCATGGGAGGTCGTCGGTGACCAGCGACGACGATTCCGAGCTGTACGCCCTGGCCCGCCAGGCCAGCCTGTTGCACGACACCCGTTGCGAGCCATGGGCATCGCGCACTGTCTGCCCGCAGTGCGAGCCCGACGGCTGCATGCTCGACGAGTGGTCGCGGGAGTTGTTGCAGCTGCCGCCCCGCTGGTCGGTGTGGGCCGCGACCCACCAGCACCTTGTCCGCCCCGCCTGGTCGTGTGGCACCTGCGGGCAGCCGTGGCCGTGCTCGCCGGCTCGCGTCGAGTTGGGTGAGGCGTACGTCGATGATCCAGTTGGCCTGCTGGTGCACATGTGTCGATTGCTGATTCTGGCGGCGGGCGAGACGACCGTACCCGTCGATGAACTGCAGGAACGGTTCCTTGCCTGGTCAGCGATGGTCCGGGGAGGATGACTGGCAAACCGGCACCGGGAACCCTGCTCAAGATCGATCAGCGAGCATCGGCCCAGTTCGTAGGTCAGCCCGGCTTCGCGTTTCGGGTGATTTCGGTGTGCGACAAGCCCACCTACCGGGGCTGGGCGTGGATCACCGGCTACGTTCTCGACCAGCATGGAAACGCGACCGACATGCGGGAGATCTTCGTACGCCTCGCCGGTCTGCATGCCATCCGATCAGATCGCAGCCCAACCAGAATGACGTCATCCAAAACACCGCTGATGCTTCCAGTCTTGGATCGGAGACCGGCCAGTGAACGCTTCGATCAACAATGGACAGCGCCTCGCGTTGATGATCACTGAGCCTATGTCGTCGCTGATCAGTGCGCCTCTCGGCTGGGCGGGTAATCTGACGTGGAAAAACGCGGAGTCGGAGGACTGCTACGAGCCAGCTATCATTACGGCTGATCGACATCGTGTGGGAATTGCGCCTATAGATGCGCGAAACCCGATCCGACGGTCGTCCGGCCGCGGATCGGGCCCACTTCTCCAAGCTACTGCCCGAAGCTGTCCTTCACGTTAACGGCTGCAAGGCCGGTCGTCCAGGCAATCAGGGGAGATCATGTCGTCCTTTGACGAGTTCTTTGCACAGGCAACCGGTAACTCGCCGTACGCTTATCAAGCCCGACTGGCGCGCGATGGTCTCCCGGTCGTGCTTCAGGCACCGACGGGCTCGGGAAAGACCGGCATCATCCTCGCCTGGTTGTGGCGTCGACTCCACGGGCCAGATCGCGCGGCGACCCCGCGCCGGTTGATCTTCGCGTTGCCGCAGCGCACGTTGGTGGAACAGGTGGCGGGTCAGATCGATGGGTGGCTCAAGCGGCTCGGTCTGACCGACGAGGTGTCGCTACATGTCGTGATGGGTGGGGCGGGCGGCAGACAACGTGCGTGGCAGCTGGACATGCACCGTCCGGCGATCGTCGTCGGCACCGTCGATTCGCTGGTGAGTAAGGCTCTCAACCGGGGCTACGGGATCTCACGGGCCACCTATCCGATCGACTTTGCGCTGGTCACCAACGGTGCGCAGTGGGTGATCGACGAGATTCAGCTCGCCCCCGAGTCGACTACTACTCTCCGCCAGCTTGCCGCTTTCACCGGCCTCGGTGGTGCTGCGGCCTGGCCGACGGCTGAGCCGTTCGGTCTGACCTGTATGTCCGCCACGGTTTCTGCGGAGCTTCTGGCGACGGTGGACAATCCGCTGCCCGGTGACGACGAGATTCTTCGGATCGAGCCCGCCGATCGGGTCGGCGAGCTGGCGAGACGGCTTACCGCCGAGCGTACGATTCGCCGATTGCCGGTGGAGCCGGGCGACTACAGGGCGTTGGCGCAGGCCGTACGAGATCGGCACCGAGCCGGGACGCTGACGCTGGTGGTTGTGAACACCGTGGCGGCGGCTCGGGGTGTCTATGCGGCGCTTCGTTCGGGGTCTACGCCCTGCACGCTCTTGCACTCCCGCTTCCGGGGCTTGGATCGGCAGGTTGTTGCCGACAAGGTGCTCGACCCGCCCGGCGAGCGTGGCCACATCGTGGTGTCCACGCAGGTCATCGAGGCGGGTGTTGACCTCGACGCGGCGGTGTTGTGCACCGAGGCAGCGCCGTGGCCGAGTGTGGTGCAGCGGGCTGGGCGGTGCAATCGGGCCGGGAGGCTCGCTGACGCTGAGTTGTGGTGGCTGCCCCCGGCGAAGCCGGCACCGTACGAGGACACGGACGTGCAGGCCACCGTCGCCGAGTTGACGGCGCTGGAGGGAAGCACGCGGACCGGTGAGGGGTTGATTGCCAGATCGGTGCCGACCTTGCCGGCCGAGGTGAGCGTGATCCGGCGCGGTGACCTGCTCGACCTGTTCGACACGGCACCGGATCTGAACGGCGCTGACGTGGACGTCAGCCCGTATGTGCGGGACGCCGAGGAGCAGGATGTGCAGCTCACCTGGGCGCACTGGGAGCCGGAAGACAGCAGCGGTCGGCCGCCAGCTTTTGCCAAGGCCCCAGAGATGGCCTGGCGGTGTCGAGTGCCGCTCGGCGAGCTGCGGGCGCTGGCGAAGCGGGTTGCGGTGTGGTGGTTCGACCAGGGCGACGGAGTGTGGACGCGCGTCACCGACGGTTGGCCGGCTCGATCTGGTGAGGTGCTGGTCGTGGCTCCGGAGGCGGGTGGCTACGACCCGGAGACCGGTTACGACCCGTCGAACAAGCGGCCGGTGTCGAACTGCCCGCCGCTGCCGCTAGGCCTTGATCCTCGGGTGAACGTCGATCCGGCGTCCGGTCGTGACGCGGCGTTCGGCCAGGACGATGCCAGCACGATGCAGCCCGGTTGGCTGTCCTTGGAACAGCACAGCGCGGATGTCCGTACGCAGGTAGCCGCGCTGATCGACGCGATCGATCCAGCACTCTCCGACGAGTTGAGGCAGGCTGCGGTTTTGGCCGGCAACAGCCACGACTGTGGGAAGGGCCATCCAACATGGCAGGACGCGCTGTGCGTGCTGGCTGGCGAGGCTGACCGGCAGCGGATTGAGGCCGGGCGACCGTGGGCAAAGTCCGGCATTGATCGTCCGCTCAAATTTGCGGGCGGTATCAACTTCCGCCACGAATTTGCCTCGCTGCTGCTGCTCGATGGGCCGCTGCGTGGCCTACTCGACGAAGCGGCGGTGCCGGATCTCGTCCGCTATCTGGTGCTGGCCCATCATGGCTCGATGCGCGTCCAGGTGCGCGGACCAGACGACACCGACGCGAAAACGCTGCTCGGGTTTACCCAGGCCGAGGTGGTGGCCGTACCGGCGATGCTGGGGCAGCCGGCCGGGGAGTTGACCGTCGACCTAGACCAGTTCGGGCTCGGCGGTGAGCGTTCGTGGACGCGTACGGCGCTCGGTTTGCGGGACCGGTACGGCCCGTTCGTTTTGGCCTACCTGGAGACCCTGGTACGCATCGCCGACTGGCGGGCCAGCGCCTTCATGGATCTCGTGACGAACGAGGAGGCGGCGTGACCCGCCAACTTGAGTGACCACATGAGTGAGCCGCGTACGGAGACCGACCGGTGCTGGGTTCGTAGAGTTTCCGTACGACGTAGCGTTTAAGTCGAGGTCTATAGCTATTCAGGCGGGGAGGGACGCGATGCGAATCGGCGAGCTTTCGGCCCGGACCGGGGTGAGCGCCCGGTCGATCCGGTACTACGAGGAGCAGGGACTGCTCGTGTCGATGCGTACGACGAGCGGCCAGCGGGTCTTCGCGGAGGCGGCAGTCGAGCGGGTCGTACTCATCCAGCGGCTGTTCGATGCCGGCCTGAGCAGCAAGCGCATGTACCAGTTGCTGCCCTGCATGACGAACCCGGACATTCGTACGCCGTGGTTGACCGATCGGCTGCGCGAGGAGCGGGAGCGCATCGTCGCGGAGATGGCCCAGCTCGCCCGTACGGTGTCGGCGCTGGACTGCATCGTCGACGACATGACCGTTGACGAGCGGGGCGGCAGGTCCGCAGTCCGCGCCGCCGTGGGATGAGACCAGCGACACTTCGGGCTTGCCCCTGACACCAATGTCAAGTCTTAGCGTGCGAGGCATGACAGCGCACCTCACCTTGCACCCGGCCGTCGAACTGCCAGTGTCGCCGCTGGCACCACTGCTTGAGCCGGCCACGTTCGCCGGTATGTCGTTGGCCTCCCGGTTCGTCATGGCACCGATGACCCGGTTCCACTCTCCGGGCGGGGTGCCTGCCCCCGAAGTGGCTGGCTACTACCGGCGTCGGGCCGAGAACGGTGTCGGGCTCATCGTCAGCGAGGGAATCTGGGTCGACCATCCCACCGCCGGCCACGAGGACACCATACCGAGGATGACCGCGGGTGCCGCCGAAGCGAGTTGGCGGCACGTGGTCGACGAGGTGCACGGGGTCGGCGGTCGGATCGCCGCACAGTTGTGGCACCTGGGCAGCCTGCGTGACCCGGTCGACGGAGTGACGTCGTGGACGCCGTCCGGGGTGCCCGAGCCGGGTCGGCCGGCAAGCCACCCGATGACGGTAGCGGAGATCGACGAGCTGCTGGAGTCGTACGCCGAGGCGGCCCGGGTCGCGGCCAGGGCCGGGTTCGACGCGGTGGAGATCCACGCCGCGCACGGCTACCTGCTGGACGAGTTCCTGTGGCCGTTCACCAACCGGCGCACCGACGCGTACGGCGGCTCACCGGCACGGCGGGCGGCGTTCCCGGCTGCGGTGGTGCGCGCCGTCCGCGAGAACTTCCCCGCAGACCGGCCGGTGATTGTGCGGTTCTCGCAGTTCAAGGAGCGGCAGTTCGACGCCCGGATTGCGGAGACCCCCGCTGAGTTGGACACGATCCTGACCGCGTTCGCCGAGGCTGGCGCGGACGCGCTGCACGCGTCGCAGCGGCGGTTCTGGCAGCCGGCGTTCCCCGGCTCTGGACTGAACCTTGCCGGCTGGGCGAAGCGGCTCACCGGACTGCCCACGATCACGGTGGGTTCGGTCGGTTTGACCCGTGACTTCCTGCGGCCGGGCAGCCCTGAGTCGGTTTCCGGCCTGGTCGAGCGGGTGGCGGCCGGTGAGTTCGACCTTGTCGCGCTCGGCCGGATCCTGCTGGGCAACCCCGCCTGGGTCACCCACGCCGCCACCGGACGACTCGACGACATCTACGACTACCAGAAGTCCCACGAGGACACCTACTACTGATTTGCTGAAGGTCGTCGGTGGTGGACCGTGAGGCCCGACCCCGGGAATCTCGGATGCCCTGTTCGGCCCGATCAAGCATGATCGCAGCTGTGCGCTACTTGATCTCTCACCCCGACGCGATGGCCGAGCTTGGCGATCTGGACATCGCGCTGTACGACGGCACGCAACCCGTGCCGGCAGACCTGGACGATGTCGAGTTCTATGCGGTTCCGTTCGGGATCATCGATCCACGCTTCTGCGAGCCGATCACTCGGATGCCCCGGCTCAAAGTGGTGCAGACCCTGACCGCCGGCTACGACCATGTGCTGCCGTACCTGCGGCCCGGCCTGACCCTGGCCAACGGTCGGGGCGTACACGACACGGCCGTTGCCGAGCTGACCGTGGCGCTCATCCTTGCCGCCCGGCGCCGGCTGCCGGACTTCGTCAAGGCGAAGGGCGAGGGCCGCTGGACCCCGATCTGGTCGACCGGGCTGGCGGACGCCCGGGTGCTGATCGTCGGGTACGGCTCGATCGGCGCCGCGATCGAGCGCCGGCTCGCCGGGTTCGAGGTGGAAATCAGCCGGGTGGCCCGGAGCGCCCGCCCCGGCGTACTGCCAATCTCCGAACTCCCGGAAATGCTGCCGCACGCTGACGTCGTCATTTTGGCCACCCCACTGACCCCGGAGACCGAGGGGCTGGTGGACCAGGATTTCCTCGCCCGGATGGCCGACGGTGCCCTCCTGGTGAACGTGGCCCGGGGCCGGGTGGTGGATACCGAGGCGCTCCTCGTCGAGCTGAACGCGGGTCGGCTGCACGCTGCCCTGGATGTCACCGAACCTGAGCCGCTGCCCGCCGACCATCCGCTGTGGTCTGCGCCGAACCTTCTGATCAGTCCACACGCCGGTGGCCTGACCGCCGCGTTGGCACCCCGAGCCCGCCGGCTGCTGGTCGACCAGGTCCGCCGGTACGCAGCGGGCCAGCCGCTCGCGAACGTCGTTGTCGCCCCGTAACTGTCGCGTTCCGTCGGGGCGACCGTAGGGTGCTCGCCCTAAAGGGCTGCTGGCTGCACCCGGTGTCCGCACAACCGACCGGCGGTGCTGGTCAGCGGCCTTCGAGATAGCGGAGTACGGCGAGCACCCGGCGGTGGTCGGTGTCGGATGCCGGCAACTGGAGCTTCACGAAGATGTTGGCGATGTGCTTCTCGACGGCCCGTTCGGTCACTACCCACGACTTCGCGATGGCGGCGTTGGTACGCCCTTCGGCCATCAGCGCGAGCACTTCCCGTTCGCGTGGGGTGAGTGTGGCGATGCCGTCGTTACGGCGTCCGGCACCGAAGAGTTGGGTCACCACCTCGGGGTCCAGCGCGGTTCCGCCGTTTGCGACCCGGGTGAGCGCGTCGATGAAGTCGTCGATGTCGACGACCCGCTCCTTGAGCAGGTAGCCGACGCCGGCGGAGCCTTCGGCCAGCAGTTCACCGACGAAGCGGGTCTCGACGTACTGGGAGAAGAGCAGGACCCCGAGCCCGGGGAACTGTCGGCGCAGTTCGATGGCGGCGCGTAGCCCCTCGTCGGTGTGGGTGGGTGGCATCCGGATGTCGATGACCGCGACGTCCGGCCGGTCCGCGGCGACGGCGGCGTGCAGTGCGGCGGCGTCGCCGACGGTGCTGACCTGGTGGCCGCGCAGGGTGAGCAGTTGTGCCAGCCCTTCGCGGAGGATGGCGGCGTCCTCGGCCAGGATGATGCGCATGGCGGCCCTCAGGTGTGTAGCGGCAGGTCGATGGTGATCACGGTAGGCCCGCCGGTCGGGCTGACCAGGTGGAGGGTGCCGTCGACGGTGTCGATCCGGTCGATGAGCCCGCGCAGCCCGGTGCCGCCGTCGAGGTGCGCCCCGCCCCGCCCGTTGTCGCCGACCTGTAGTCGTAGCCGCCCGGCGTGTTGGGTGACGTTGATGGTGGCACGGTCTGCGCCGCTGTGTTTGGCGACGTTGGTGAGTAACTCGGCGGTGCAGAAGTAGGTGATGGTTTCGATCGCGGCGCTGGGCCGGGTGGGGAGGTCCGTACGCAGGTCGACCGGGATCGGGCTGCGGGTGGCGAGGGTGGCGATCGCGGCGTCGATTCCGCTGTCGAGGACGGGCGGGTGGATTCCCCGTACGACGTCCCGCAGTTCGGTGATGGCGGCCTTGGCGTTGTCCCGGGCGGTGGCGATCAGGCTGCGGGTCGTTTCGGAGGCGTCGTCGCCGAGCGTTTCGGAGACCATGGTCAGGTTCATGCCGAGCGCCACGAGCCGGGCCTGTACGCCGTCGTGCAGGTCGCGTTCGATTCGGCGCAGCGTCGCGGCGGCGTCGTCGACGGCATGTGCCCGAGTACGCCGTAGCTCGGCGATTCGGGCGGTTGCCCGGTCGGGGCCGAGCAGGCTCCGGACGAGTAGCCGGTCGAGCAGCAGTGCTGCGCGTATGGCCCAGGGGGCGAGGAGCAGCAGCACCGCGCCGCCGGCACTGACCAGCAGCAGCCCCGGCCAGGTGTCGAGGACGAGGTTGCCGAGGATGAACCCACGCCGGGTCACCCCATATTCGTCCACAGTGGTCAACTGGTTGACGTCGAGCGCATGCTGGATCGGATAGGTCAGCGCGATCAGGCCCCACGCCCAGGTGATGGTGACCACCCACAGGTTGAGCAGGGACACCGGCAGGGCGGCCAGCAGATATCCGATCGTCCGCCAGCCGACGGTGTCGCGGAGTCCGGTGCGTACCCGGCCGAAGAAGCCCGGGTCGGGGCGGAACGGCTCAGGGTGTTCGACGCTCTCGCCGAGCAGGGCATGGGCCAGGCCGAGGCGTACTCGGGCCAGGCCCCGGGCACCGGGCACCAGCACTGCCAGCAGGGGCACCCCAAGGGCGGTGACCGCCAGGCCGGCGCTGAGAAGGAAACCGACCACGACGTAGGCGATGCCCAGGAAGGTGAGCGGTGCGCTGCCGATGGCGTACGTCAATTCCGCCCAGCTTCGTCGGCTGATTGGTGCCCGCAGCACCTGGCCGACGACCGTGCGTACGTTGTTCACCTGCGAATTCTGTCGGGTCAGCCGAGTAGGCCGCGCACGAGCCGGCCCTGGAGCCAGGTGAGCCCCTTGACGATCCACGGCATCACCAGCAGGAACGTCAACCCGCCGAAGAGGGCGTGGAAGGCCCAGGCGCCGGCCATGCTGGGGCCGCCCCAGGCGTCTGGCCCGCCGGCCGGCATGCCGAGCAACGGTCGGGCCGGGTAGGCGAGGTTGAGCAGGGCGATCGACCAGCCGTAGCCAGTGACCACCATGACCAGGAGGTTGAGCGGGGCGGCCAGGACGGCGTGGAGCAACGCCCGTACGCCGGTCCGTCGTGGTTCGGCGACGTCCAGGCGCAGCAGTGCGCGGGCGACACGGCGCTGTAACCGGCCCGCCGGCCCGCCGACCAGGGCCAGCGGCACGCTTACCAGCCCGACCGGCAGGGCAACCATGGCGTACGCGGTGCGCCGCCAGGTGTCGGCCGTGAACGGGGTACGCAGCCAGGCCAGGGCAGCAGCGGTACGACGAATCGACGAACGGTGGGTCAGCGTGGGCATGGCGACCATCGGGGGCACCTTTCCGAGGAGCAGAACGTGATGTCTCCATGCTTGTCGGTGAGGGGCGACAAGCCCATCGTGCGGCCACGGAACCTGATGGTTCGGTTAACCGAACACTCAGGTTCGTCGTGCAGGCTGGTGGCCTTGCCGGACCCTGCTAGGCAAGTTCGAGTGGCGAAAAGCGGCGGTCGGCGGCCTGGGCAGCGAGAATCTGATGGTGACCGGGCGTCGGCGGCACCCTGAGCAACAGGAGATATATCGATGGAAGTGACCCTGCTGGGCTGGGTTGTGACGATCGGGGTCATCCTGGCCCTGCTGGCGTTGGACCTGTTCGTCGGTGCGTTCCGACCGCACGTGGTCAAATTTCGCGAGGCCGCCGCCTGGTCGGTCTTCTACATCGCCGTGGCGGTGGTCTTCGGCCTGGTCTTCGCCAGCATTGTCGGGTGGGAATTTGGCACTGAGTATTTTGCCGGTTACGTCGTCGAGAAGAGTCTCTCGGTCGACAACCTGTTCGTCTTCGTCATTATTATGTCGACGTTTGCCGTACCCCAGGAGCATCAGCACAAGGTGCTCACCTTTGGCATCATTGCCGCGTTGATTCTGCGCGTAATCTTCATTGCGCTCGGTGCGACCCTGCTGACGTACTTCTCGTTCATGTTCTTGATCTTCGGCCTGCTGCTGATCTGGACCGCGATCCAGATGTTCCGGCACCGCAACGAGGACCCCGATATCGAGACCAATCTGTTGGTCCGGACCACCCGACGGTTGCTGCCGGTGACCGACGAGTACGTCGACGGCAAGATGACCACCCGCATCGACGGGCGTCGCATGTTTACCCCGCTGTTCGTGGTGCTCATTGCGATTGGTGGTACCGACATCCTGTTCGCCCTGGACTCCATCCCGGCGGTGTTCGGGGTGACCGACCAGGCCTACATCGTCTTCGTGGCCAACGCATTTGCGCTGCTCGGGCTGCGGGCGCTGTTTTTCCTGGTTACCGGGCTGCTCGACCGGCTGGTCTACCTGTCGGCCGGCTTGTCGGCGATCCTCTTGTTCATCGGAGTGAAGCTCATCCTGCACTGGGCGCACGTCGATCTGGACCCCAGCGTGCCGGAGATTCCCACGCCGATCTCCCTGATCGTCATCATCGGAATACTCATAATTGCCACCGTTGCCAGCCTGATCAAGACCCGCCGCGACCCCAACGCCCGCGCCCACGCAGGCGTTGTCGCCGGCAAGCCGCTCGCTAAGGAAGATCAGTCGCGGCGTTCCTCGTCGTAGCAATCAGAGGTCCGTGCCAGGGAAGCGGCTCTCGGCCGTGCACCTGTGTTAGGAAGGGCCCCTTCCTATCGCTTTTTGTATAGGAAGGGGCCCTTCCTAACACCCGGACTGCACCCGGCAGCCTCCCTCAGGCGTTTCGCTGCGGTGGGCGTAGGCCGGCGAGCGCGGTCTCGACGAGGGTGTCCGCATACTGCGCGGTGAGCGGGCCGCTGCGCAGCAGCCAGCGGCTGAGCAGCGGCCCCCACAGCAGGTCGACGGCGAGGTCGAGGTCGAGGTCATCGGGGAGCTGGCCGGCCTGCTGGGCGCTGCGAAGTCGCTGCTTTTTCAGCTCCTTCATCGGCGCGTCGAGGCGTTCGGCGTAGCTGGCGGCCAGCGCCGGATCGTGCAGGATCTCGGTGGTCAGCGCTCGCATCGGCTCGTCGTACCGGGGGTCGTTCAGTTCGATGACGGTGCTGCGCAGCACCAGTTTCAGGTCGGCTTCGAGGTCGCCGGTGTCGGGCAGCCCCTGCTGCTCGTCGTTCCCGGCGCTGAGCGCCAGGAACGCGTCGAAGAGCACCGCGCCCTTGGAGGGCCACCAACGGTAGATGGTCTGTTTGCCGACGCCGGCCCGAGCGGCGATGCCCTCGATGCTCAGTTTTGCGTAGCCGACCTCGCCGACCAGTTCGAAGGCGGCGGTGAGGATGGCCTGCCGCGATGCCTCGCTGCGCCGGGAGGAGCTGGGGCGTCTTTCCTGCGTCGTCACGGGCGACAGCATAACCGATGGGCGAGACGAGACGGTCCGTCTTGACAAATGTCTGGGCGCAGTGGAGAGTTCTCTTCGCAAGACGAGACGGTCCGTCTCGTTAGCGAGGTAGAGGAGACGTCCATGACCACCCCACCCACCGCCACTGCCGGCCGGGTCTGGTTCGTCACCGGGGCCAGCCGTGGCCTCGGTCGGGCGTTCGCCCAGGCGGCGCTCAACGCTGGCGATCGGGTCGTCGCGACCGCCCGCAACATCGAACCGATCAAAGACCTAACCACCGCGTACGACGACCGCCTGCTCGCCCTGCCGCTGGACGTCACCGACCGGGATGCGGTCGGGGCCACGGTGGCGGCGGCGGTCGAGCACTTCGGCCGGCTCGACGTGGTCGTCAACAACGCCGGCATGCTGACCATGGGCATGATCGAGGAGTTCACCGAGGCCGAGGCCCGTGCCCAGTTCGAGGTCAACTTCTTCGGCGCGCTCTGGGTCAGCCAGGCGGTCCTTCCCTACCTACGCGCGCAGGGTTCCGGGCACATCGTGCAGATCTCCAGCATCGCCGCGCTGGGCGGATTCCCCAGCACCGGGATGTACAGCGCGAGCAAGTTCGCGCTGGAGGGGATGAGCGAGGCGCTGGCGATGGAGGCGGTGACCTTTGGCGTCAAGGTCAGCATCGTCCAGCCCGGCGGCTACTGGACCGACCTCTACACGAGTGCGCGCGCGACCGCCCCGGCGGACGAGTACGCCCCGCTCCGGGCCGAGCTGGAGAAGCAGTGGTCCGAAGGCTCGGTCGACAGTGAACCCCGCCTGGCGGCCGAGGCGGTGATGAAGCTGGTCGCCAGCGACGAGCCGCCGCTGCGACTGCTGCTCGGCAGCATGGTCTACGACCTGGCCTTCGACATCTCCCGGCAGCGGATGCAGACCTGGGCCGGCTGGGAGCAGGTCAGCCGGGCGGCCGAGCAGGCCGTTCCGGCACCGTCCGGGTCGTCTGCCGCAGGAGGCGTCAACTGAGCAAGGCCGAGCATCGTGGATGGAGCATAGGTCGATTATTGATATATGTTGCCTACGTGAGTCCGATGCGCGAGCCGACGTTCCTCATCCTGACGGCGTTGGCCGGTGGTGACGCCCTACACGGCTACGGCATCGTCCAGGAGGTAGCCGCCCTCTCCGACAACCGGGTCTCACTGCTGCCCGGCACCCTCTACACGGCACTGGACCGGCTGGCCGCTCAGGGCCTGGTGGAACGCGACCGTGAGGAGGTCGTGGACGGGCGGCTACGCCGCTACTACCGGCTGACCAGTGATGGCCGGACCATCCTCGAAGCCGAAACCGCCCGCCTACGGCAACTCGCCACCGCTGCCGAGACCCGGCTACGTAGCGCGCGCCCCCGCATCGCCTGACCCGTACGCGCAACCTTCGAGGGAGAGTCATGCCGCCGACGGGCCACCGCCTTACCCGCCGCTACCGCCGCCTACTGTTCAGCTACCCCCGCGACTACCGGCGTGAACGCGGTGCGGAGATCATCGGTACGCTGCTCGAACTCGCGCCGGCGGGGCGTACCCGCCCCACGCTCCGGGAGGCCGCCAACCTGATCCGGCACGGCATGCGGGCCCGGCTGGGGCGCCCGGACAGTCGTGCCGTCGTCGTCTGGGCAGCGCTCACCGCCATCGTCTGCGGGCTGTTCACCGCCGCCATCGCCACCCGCGCCGCCTGGGAGACGTCCCGGCCCCAGCCCGACCGGGCGGAAGCCACCGCGTTCCTCGACCAGGTCCTGCCCGAGCACGACCTGGTCGACCTCACCACGCCATCCGCCCTGTTCGTGATCTACTCGCAGCCACTCAGCCTGGACAACGCCGACAGTCTGCTCTTCGGCGACGGCGGCGAGTACGGGCGCAGCAGCACCTCCGCCTATGCCGCCGGTACGCCCCCGACCGACCCGGCGCAGTTGGTGCCACTCACTCAGCAGCGCCTGCGGGCTGCCGGCTGGCACGTCTACGCCCCGGTCGTCGACGATTACACCGGATGCATCGACAAGTACTGCGGCTCGTTGATGCAGATCAGTAGGACGGAGCTGACCGCGTCCCGTGGTGACACCTTCGCCGGGATCGCCTTCCAGTGGCCGCCCACCGAGGCGGGTGGCTCGTACCTTTCGGTGGACCTCTATCGGGCGACCCCGCCGGCCGTCCCGTACGCGGGGGTGGCGGGCGGTCTGGTCGGCGCACTGGTCGGTTGGCTGCTGTTCGGCTGGGCCAGCCGCCGTACCGATGGCCACCACCCGGCGGTGCGGGCGACCGCCACCACGCTGTACGGGATCACCATGTTCCTTTGGGGGGCGCCGACCCTCCTGTCCGTACCCAGTGTGTGGCAGCACCACCTCGGCGAACCGCACCCGCAGTGGCACCCATTCTGGGAGTGGCTCGGCCAGCCCACGGCATCTCTGCCCTTCCTCGTCGGTTGTGCCGCCGTACTGGTGACTCTCGTCCTTGCCGCGCTGCCCCGGCCGGACATCCGCTCCGCCTCCACCGGTGAGCAGTTGATCCACCCGTAGCCGTAGCACGGCTGGACGTAGAAAACCGGTGTGCCGGTGGGACGGGTCCGTCCCACCGGCACACCGGGTTCGTTTCGTTCAGCAGTAGCTGCCGGTCCGGTCAGTGCTTCAGCACCGGACCGGCAGCGGCTGTCGCCTCGGCGGCGGCTTCCTCCTGGGCGAGCCGCTCGGAGCCGCTGGTGGTGTGCAGCGGCTTCTCCTTGATGAAGAGCACCGCGATCAGCGCCAGCACGGCGAACGGCGTACCGATGAGGAAGAGTTCTGCGGTGGCGGTGCCGTATACGTCCTGCACGATTGCCAGCAGCGGGCCTTCCAGCGTGGACAGGTCCGGCATCTTGGCTTCGCCGCCCCCACCCTCTGCGCCAGCCTGGGCCAGCGGGCCGAGTTTCTCCGCCATCAGGCTGGTGACCCGGTTGGCCAACACCGCACCCAGGGCGCTGACCCCGATGGCGCCACCCATGCTGCGGAAGAACGTCGTGACCGAGGTGACCGCGCCCAGCTCGTGCGCGGGTACGTCGTTCTGCGCGGCCAGTACCAGGTTCTGCATGAGCATGCCGACGCCGATGCCGAGGACCGCCATGTACGCCGAGAGCAGCACCATGTTGGTCTTCGCGTTGATGGTGCCGAGCAGGAGCATGCCGGCTGCCATGGTCACGCCACCAGCGATCAGGAAGATCTTCCACTTGCCGAACTTGGTGATGAGCTGCCCGGCCACCGTCGAGGAGATGAGCAGGCCGAAGACCATCGGCAGGCTCATCAGGCCGGCGACGGTGGGTGACTTGCCCAGCGAGATCTGGAAGTACTGGGACAGGAAGACCGTGCTGCCGATCATCGCCACACCGACCAGGGTGCTGGCGATGGTGGCCAGCGAAACGGTGCGGTTGCGGAAGATGTTGAGCGGGATGATCGGCTCGGCGGCGCGCGCCTCCACGACCAGGGCCAGCCCGAGCAGGGCCAGGCCACCGACGACCAGACCGGCGGTCCACCAGGACATCCAGGCGAACTTGTTGCCGGCCATCGAGGACCAGATCAGCAGGGTGGAGACACCCGTGGTGATCAGCAGGGCGCCGAGCCAGTCGATGCTGACCTTCCGGCGTACGACCGGTAGGTGCAGGGTGCGTTGCAGCAGCACGATGGCGATGAGGCTGAACGGCACGCCGATCAGGAAGCACCAGCGCCAGCCCAGCCACGAGGTGTCGACGAGCACGCCGCCGATCAGCGGACCGGCGATGGTGCCGACGCCGAAGACGGCACCGAAGATGCCGGCGTAGCGGCCCAGTTCCCGGGGCGGGATCATCGCGGCCATCACGATCATGGCCAGGGCGGTCATGCCGCCCGCGCCGATGCCCTGGACGACCCGGCTGACCAGCAGGATCTCGACGTTCGGGGTGAGTCCGGCGATCAGCGAGCCGGCGACGAACAGGCCGAGCGAGAGCTGGATGAGCAGCTTCTTGCTGAACAGGTCCGCCATCTTGCCCCAGAGCGGGACGGTGGCGGTCATGGCCAGCAGTTCGCTGGTGACGATCCAGGTGTAGACGGACTGGCTGCCGTTGAGGTCGGCGATGATCCGGGGCAGGGCGTTGGCCACCACTGTGGAGGCCAGGATCGACACGAACATGCCGACCATCAGGCCGGAGAGGGCCTGGAGGACCTGCCGGCGGGACATCGGGCCGGACGCGGTTGCGGCGTCGGCGGATTTTGGTGGCGCGGCGGTGGCCGTCATCTGTCTCTTCCTGAAGTACGTACGTGGACGGGCGGGCACTGCCACCCGGGTCTGTGGCCGTCGTTCGACGTGCTGCCGACGTCGGTGGCGGGGACTACCGCGGATCGGCGGGGGACTACCGGATCGGCGGGGGGACTACCGGCTCGGGCGCGTCACATGGTCGGGCGAGGGTCCGGTAGGCCGGCGGCGAGGGCGGTGAACACCTCGTCGACCAGTTCGGTGAGGGATGCCTTGCCGTGGCTGGCGATCCAGCGGGCCATCACCGTATGGGAGGCGGCGTTGAGCACGCCGGTGACGAGCAGGGGATAGCCATGGCTGTCCGGGTCGACCCCGATCCGCACGGCGATCGCCTCGACAATCGCCCGCTCGGTTTCCTTGCCACTGACCACGAGCCGGGGCAGCAGGGAGGGGTTGCGTTCGATGACGCGGGTGCGCAGCAACCACAGTTCCCGTTGGGCCTGCACCTCGTGCAGCGACTCCTTGAACGCGAGGCGGATCGCCTCCAGGGTCGGTACGCCCGTGGGCACGGCGACGAGTCGTTCCAGGAAGTATCGGGCGTGCAGGTCGCTGTCGCTGGTGAGTGCGTCGTCCTTGCAGGCGAAGTAGTTGAAGAACGTACGCGCGCAGACGTCGGCGGCGTCGCTGATGTCCTCCACGGTGACCGCGTCCAGGCCGCGCTCGGCGACCAGTTGCAGGGCCGCCAGGGTGAGGGCAGCCCGGGTCTGCTGCTTCTTGCGGTCCCGGCGCCCCACGACGGCTTCCTGCTCTACGGTCATCGCGATGCACGCTACCGCCGATCTTTCTTGCCCCGCAAACTTTCATTGACTGCAACGAAGTGAGCTGGCGCACGTTACGGAGCCGACGGGGGTAGAAAGAGCGAGTCAGCCGTCTTGGAGAGGACCCCAGATGTTCCTTGATCGACCGATCGCGCCCGACCCGTACGAGATGCTGCCGCCCGTACCGTCGTTCACGCTGATCAGCGACGACGTCCGTAACGGCGAGCCGATGGACCTGGACTTCGCCCACGACAGCGTCGGTGGCGCGAACCTGTCACCGCAGCTGGCCTGGTCGGACTTCCCGGAGGCGACCCGGGGCTTCACGGTCACCTGCTTCGACCCGGACGCGCCGACCGGCAGCGGGTTCTGGCACTGGGTGCTGGTCAACGTCCCGGTGAACGTCACAGAACTGGACCGGGGAGCCGGCCGTACGCCCGCGCCGGGGGTGGGCGGCGCGTTCAGCGTACGCAACGACTACGGGGTGGAGGGGTACGGCGGTGCGGCTCCGCCGGCCGGTGACCGACCGCACCGGTACGTCTTCGCGGTGCACGCGTTGGACACGGAACGCCTCGACGTCACGCCCAACTCGACGGCTGCGTACGTCGGCTTCAACCTTACGTTCCACACGTTGGCCCGGGCGGTGATCCGCCCGACGTACCAGATCAAGCAGTGACCTCTGCCGGCCAGATCAAGCAGTGACGACCTCTACTGGTCGTTGCCGGCATCGTGGCTGGTCCGCGGTGCCGGCAGGCCGGGCTGGCTACAAAACGGTGCCGGCAGGCCGGGCCGGGCTGCGCCGGAGTCGACTGGCCCGGCTGCGCCGGTGTCGGCGGGTGAACCGCCGGCGGGGTGTGGGCAGTGCGAGATCAGCTGGGGACCCGGGCGACGGCGAAGACGGACTGGCCGAACGGTGGGCGGACGACCTGTTCGACCGCCTTGGTGGCCGGGAGCACGAGGGTGTCGTAGATCTTCACCATCGGCCCTTCCTTCGGCATCAGGCGGAAGACGCTGGTCGCCATGAAGTAGCCGATCAGGCCGAGCGCGTTGGCGTAGTGCAGCTTCTCGATCTCCAGGCCCGCCTCGGTCAGCGCGGCCCGCATGGTCTTCTTGGTGTAGCGGCGGACGTGACCGGTGGCGATGTCTGCCGGGCTCATCGCGAACTGGAAGGCCGGGACGATCAGGACGATGGCCCCACCGGGGCGGACCAGGTCACGCATGCTGCGCAGCGCGCCGACGTGGTCTTCGATGTGCTCGAGGACGTTGTAGGAGACGGCACCGCTGTAGTCGCCCCGCTCGGAGTGCGGCAGCAGCATCTGCCGTACCTCGATCTTGGGGTGGTCGGCGAGCCGTTCCTTCAGCGAGATCAGCCGGTCGGGGTCAGCCTCGGTGGCGGTGAACCGCTCGAAGTGGGGGGCCCACTCCAGGGCGTAGTCACCCAGGCCGCTGCCGACTTCGATGGGGTTGTCACCGAGGTACGGGATGGCCAACTCGACGAACCATCGCCGGTGGTTGACCGCAGTCGCGAGTCCTTCGAGGACCTCGGACTGCACCCGCTGATCCCCAGTGATCTCTACCATGCGTCGATTCCTCACGATCTGAACTCGACCTGCACCTCGACCGAAAGAGTGAACCATCTACGACGGCGGTAGGGAAATCGGGGCACCGGCAGAGGCGAAAGGTGAACGATTTTCAGAATAGCGTGCCCGCCTGGGGGACGTTTCTGGACAGACTTCGCCGTTGCTGGCAAATGACTTCCGGGCCGACTACGCTCCGCTACGGTCCGAGATATCATGACTACTTCTCGTATAGGAGCCGACGGGTCGCCCGGGGAGCCGTCGCCTGTCGGGGATGCTATTCGATCGACGACGCCGACTGACGAACGTGCGGACGATAACAATTCGGCGCAAGATCTCACCGATTCGCGCGGAGAGCGACCAGGCGCTGCCCGCCCTCGCCGGTGGTACCGGAGCGCCTGGGCGGCGGATGTCGCCGCGATCCTGAGCTTCGTCGTACTCGGCCTGTGGGTCACCGCCCGAATTTGGTGGAAGCCCAGCCACGAGCTCCGCGCCAACCTGGCTGACCAGGCGTTCTTCGAGTGGATGCTGGCGCACGGCGTACGGGTGGTCACCGGTCCCACGAACCCGTTCGTCTCCTATCAGATGAACGTCCCGGACGGGGTCAACCTGATGGCGAACACCTCAGTGTTGGCCATCTCCATTCCGTTGAGTCCGGTGACCCTGGCCTTCGGGCCGCGGGTCGCCTTCAACGTCTTCCTCACCCTTGCGTTGATCGTCACCGCGAGCACCTGGTACTTCGTACTCTCCCGGCACTTGGTCGGCTCCCGGGCGGCGGCCTGGGTCGGCGCGCTGTTCTGCGGCTTCGCGCCGAGCATGGTGTCGCACGCCAACGGCCACCCCAACATCGTGGCGCAGTTCCTCGTCCCTCTGATCATCTGGCGGACGCTGCGGCTACGGCAGCCTGGCCGCTGGGCCCGCAACGGGTTGCTGCTCGGCCTGCTGATCGTCTGGCAGGCGTTCATCAACCTTGAAGTCCTGCTGATGACTGCGGTCGGCCTCGGCATCGTGGTGGTGGTGCTGGCCATCCTGCGCCCCGCACTACGGCGCGATTATCGACCGTTCCTGGCCGGGTTGGGGGTCGCCGCCGGGGTAGCCGCAGTGCTGCTCGCCTACCCGCTCTACGTCCAGTTCTTCGGCCCGCAGGCCTACCACGGGCTGCCCAGGGACATTCGGGGATACGGCGCCGACCTGGCCTCCTTCGTGGCCTTCTCCCGCGAGTCGATCGCCGGTCATCCCGAGACCGCCGAGCGGCTGGCCCAGAACCCCACTGAGGAGAACGCGTTCTTCGGCTGGCCGCTGGTCGTACTGGTGGCGGCCCTGGTGTGGTGGCTGCGCCGCAACGCGGCGGTGATCGGCCTGACCATCGCCGGACTGATCTTCGCGTTGCTGTCGCTGGGGCCGACGATCCGGTTCGAGGGCCACCTGACCGGAATTCCCGGCCCGTGGCGACTGCTGGGCGGGCTGCCGGTGTTCGACTCGGCCGTGCCCACCCGCTGGGCCCTGGCGGCCACCCCCATCGTCGGCATTCTGCTCGCGCTCGGCGCGGACCGCATCGCCCGGCTGACCCGGCAGCATCCGGCGTCGGCCGGGCAGATCCGGTTCGCGGCGGTGACCGTGGCGGTGATGGCGCTGCTGCCCAACGCGCCGACCCCGTTGCCGTCGACCCGGATCGCGCCCACGCCCGAGTTCATCTCCTCCGGCACCTGGCGCGAGTACGTTGCTGGTGACCGGTCGATGGTCACCCTGCCGTTGCCGGCCAGCACCTATCCGGACCCGCTGCGCTGGTCGGCAGAGACCGACCTGGAGCTGCGGCTGGCCCGGGGCTACTTCCTCGGCCCACGCCGCCACGGTGACGCTCCCGGCGACCGGGTGGCCCGCTTCGGCGGCCCCGACCGGCCCACCAACGCCTTCTTCAACACGATCCGGCGCAGTGGCAAGGTGCCGCAGGTCGACGCGCGACGGCGGGCGCAGGCGGTCGAGGACCTGCGGTACTGGCGGGCCGGGGTGGTGGTGCTGGCCCCGCACCGGTACGAGGACGCGTTCCGGCAGGGGATGACCGAGCTGACCGGTATCGAGCCGCAGCGGCTCGGTGGCGTGTGGGTCTGGGACGTCCGCCCGTTGGTCGGGTGAGAGCGGTTGGCGCCAGGCGAGGCGGTTGGTCGGGTGACGCGGACGCTTAGCTGGTCAGGACACCTGTCCGGACGGGCGGACGCAACAGCCGGCGCAGTACTTCGGCTGTGGGAGCGTGAACGCCAGGCAGCAGGTCTTACGCTGCACAGCCAGCCCGCCGTTCGGCTCGGTGGTCAACTCGACCAGGTCGTCCACGCCGAGCGCGGACAACAGTGTGCCGATGTTCTGCGTCGAGGACCCAGGCAGGGCGTCGGCGGCGCGCAGAATGCCGTTCGCCACGCCGGAGGCGACCGAGCCCAGCAGCGTACGGGCACCGACCCGGACTCGTGCCTGGATGGCGTCGAGGAGCGGGGTCAGGTGTTCGTCGAGCAGCGCCGTGCGCAGAGTGTCGAGTAGTTCTGCCTCGTCGGTGACGACCCGGACCTCCGGTAGCCCGGCAAGGGCCAGCGGGTCGTTGGGGAGTACCGCGACCATGGTGGCGGGGCGCAGGCCGATGGCGAGCAGTGGCCGGTGGTCGCCGAGATCGACCAGTACGTCCGACGGCCGGGGCAGCGGCACCCGGCGGGCGGAGGCCCAGCCCAGTACGGCGGGCAGCGCCAACCAGTAGGTGTACGACTTCCAGGCCAGCGCGGCGGCGGCGTGCGGAGCCGCGTTCCAGGTGTTGGCGGCGGCGTCGAGCAGTTCGGGCAGGCGGGAGCCGTCGACGAGTTCGGTGGCCGGTAGCCAGCCGAGCGGATCGTCGACCAGCAGGCCGGGTGCCAGGCCGGGGAGGTCGTCGGTCCCGAACATGGTCCGTAGGGTCGTGGTCACCGGGGCCAACGGTGCGCCGACGCGGCTGCTCTGGTCGAGCGCGGCGGTCACCACTGGCCGCCGAACCAGACGGTGGTGCGGCCGGGTGTCGTCGAGCGCAGACCCTCACCGGGCTGTGCGCCCGGATAGATCACTCCCTGATTGGTCGCTGTCACCCCGACCCCGTTCCCCTCGATGGTGACCGAATGCGTCCCGCAGACCATTAATCCGCGTACTCAAGGTCACCCTACCACTAAGGTTAGCCTAACCAAGGCAGGTGGCCATCGAAGTCGGACTCGCTGCAGGGAGTGGGCGTGTTGTGGCAGTCAATCCGGTTTTGGGGGGTGCCGTGGCGGCTGCGGTTTGCTGGGAAAAGAGGTGGTCATGCGCCCGGGTTTGCTGAACGTGAAACTGGGTCGTGGCTCACGGTAGGATCGACGATAATAGTTGAATGTCAAGGTGAATGTCGTGAATGTGGCAGTTGTGCCTAGATGGGCAAGTTGGAGCGCAGACTGAAACTCCCGGCCATGAGGACCCCTATGACGACCTCGCCCATCGAACGGGCTGCCGACTCGTTCGCGGCCGAACTTTCCCGTCGGCGTGTCGAACAGGGCATGACCAAGAAACAACTAGCCGCCCAGATGGGTTTCGACCCGTCCTATGTCAGCCACGTCGAAGGCCGCCGTCATCGACCCACCGAGGACTTCGCCCGACGCGCCGACGCGGTGCTCAAGGCATCCGGTGCCATCTGGCAGCGCTTCCAGGAGTACGACGACCTGCGGCATGCCCGTTCCGTCGCCCGGCGCGACCCACCCGTACCCGAACAGTGGCTTCCCCCCGGTGCCGGTCTCATCGTCGAGCGCGAACTGGCTACCCTCACCTACCAGGCGACCTCCTACCGGTGCGTCATCCGCCGGGCGTTGTACAACGCCGGCACCGAGCCGGTCAGCCGATACCTGGCCCGGGTCGCGGTCGATCGCTACCCCAGCGACCCCGGACGATCAAATCGGCATCACCGGGAACACCCGCTGACCTTCGCCGAACTGGACCTCCAGGCGTACTGCGACAACGAGGGCACCCGGGAGCCGATGGAGTGGCGTAAGAAGCACGACCGGGACGCGTTCAAGGAGGTGTGGCTGCTCTTCGAGAACGCCCAGGGGCGCTTCCCGCTCTATCCCGGTCAGCGCGTCACCATCGAATACGCCTACACCGTCGGCCACGAGAAGTGGGGGCAGTGGTTCCAGCGGGCGGTACGACTGCCCACCCGGCAGCTCGCCGTCCGGCTCGACCTGCCCCTCGAACTGGATCCGCACGTGTGGGGGGTGGAGACCTCCATGTCGGCCGAGGAAGGCCCGCTACGTACGCCGATCAACCGGCACGACGAGGACGACCGGGCGCACTTCGAGTGGTCCACCGAGGGGCCATCGCTGAACGCCCGCTACCGCCTCGAATGGCGGTTCAAGGTGCCCCCGCCGGCCAGCCTGGAGGCGCTACCCGTACCGGAGGTCAAGGCCAGCGAACGGATGCGTTCGGCCGGCATCGTTCAGCGGGGTGCCGACCTGCTCCGCCAACCCGCCCGCCACTTCGACCTGCCCCAGGACGCGGCCACTGCCCGGGACGTGGTCGCCCGGCTCCGGGCGGCGCTGGTACGCATCGACGAACTGCACCCGTTCAGCAAGGGGGTCGGGCTCGCCGCCCCGCAGATCGGTCTCTCCTGGGCCGCCGCCGTGGTGCGGCCACCCGACCGGGATGCGGAGCCGGTCGTACTGCTCAACCCGAGAGTGGTCGACGGCGCCCCCGAGACCGACGAGCAGTACGAGGGCTGCCTGTCCTTCTTCGACGAACGGGGACTGGTGCCTCGACCGTTGCGCCTCGACATCGAGCACGCGCACTGGGACGGCAGCCGGGTCATCACCTCGTTCGAGTTTGCCATGGCCCGTCTGGTCGCCCACGAGATCGACCACCTGGAGGGGCGGCTTTACGTGGACCGGATGGCCCCCGGTGTGCCGCTCGTACCAGTCGAGGAATACCGGGAGACCGGCATCCCCTGGCACTACTAGCCGAGGTCGCACGGACTACGAGGGATTGGCCGAGGCAGGGATCGGCCGAGGACGGGGAATTGGTCCCGTGGACGACGGGGACCGGGTCTCGTGCCCCGAGGAGGCGGGGCACGAGACCCGGTCTTTCATGGGGGGAGGCGGGTCTTCTGTGGGGTGGGGTGGGGTGTGCCTACACCTCGCCGAAGGTGTCGTACCTGATGTTGTCCGGGGGCACCTCGTCCTCGGCCAACGCGCGCAGGGTGGACCGGACCATTGCCGCCGAGCCGGAGACGAAGCAGTCGTGCGAGGTCCACGGCCCGTAGCGGGTCATCACCTCGACCACGTTGCCCTGCTCGCCCGGGAACTCCGGATCGTCACCACAGCACGGGATGACCGACAGCCAGGGGTGACCATCGGCGAGGTCGAGCAGCTCGGCCAGGGCGTACAGGTCCTCGCCCCGATCCGCGCCGTAGAAGACGTGCACCCAGCGGGTCCGGTTGTACCGGGTCAACTCCTCGATCAACGCCTTGATCGGGGCCAGCCCGACCCCGCCGGCCACACACAACACGTCCCGCTTGGAGGTCCGGTCCAGGGTCATCGAACCCATCGGCGCGGCCACCCGGAGCAGGTCACCCGGCTTGATCCGGCGGACCAGCGCCCCGGAGAGCCAGCCCGCGCCGAGACTCCGTACGTGGAACTCCAGGGTGTTGGCGTCGTTGGGCGCGTTGGCGATCGAGTACGTACGCCACAGGCGCGGCTGGTAGCGGGGCGCTTCGAGGCTGACGTACTGGCCGGCCTTGTAGGGCAGCGGCTGTTGTAGCGGCTGGCAGGTGAAGACGGCGATGTCCCGGCCCCGTCGTTCGTGGGTGAGCACCTCGGCATGCCAGAACGGGGGGTTGTCGTCGCTGGCCGCCCCGGCGAGCATGCGATCGGCGATCACCCGGTACGCGTCGCGCCACGCCTGGTCGTACTCGACGGTCCACTCGTCACCAGCGCAGGTACGGAACGCGTCCAGCAGCGCGTCCCCCATGATGTCGTAGTCCTCCGGACGGACGTGGTACTTGCGGTGGTCCCGCCCGAGGGAGCGGAGATACGCGTCCAGCCGCTCGGGATCCTCGATGGTCTGCATCGCGGTCAGGATCGATTCGAGCAGGCGGTCCCGTTGCCCGGCCATCTGGACCGGGAAGAGGTCGCGGAGCCGGGGCTCGGTCAGGAACATCCGCGCGTAGAAGTAGCCGGATACCTTCTCCCGCTGCTCCTCGACGAGGACCCAGCTCTCCTTCAACAGACGCCCGAGGTTGTCCATGTGCACAGCGTGCACATTCCGCGTCAGCTCGTGTCGTACAGAATGTGCGACCCGGGCCGGAGGTTCAGCGGTTGGACACTTCAGTGGTCGGACACTTCAGTGGCGTGGCCGGGTCAGGCACAGTAATCGGGTGACGGTTGATCAGGCTCCGCTGCTGCCCCGGAAGACGATGCGCGCCGAGGTGCTGCTGGTCCTCGGGGTGTCCCTCGGGCAGTCGGCGGTCTACTCCATCGTGGCGATCACCGCCCGGATGACCGCCGAGAAGCCGCTCAGCGAGCAGACCGCCACCATGAACGCGTCGCAGTCGGCCCGGCCCTGGCTGGACCTGACGTACCAACTGCTGGAGATCATCTTCGCGTTGGTGCCGGTGCTGCTCGCCGTACACCTGCTCAACCGGGACAACGGCAATGCGCGACGGACGCTCGGCCTGGACGCCCGGCGGCCCGGCGGTGACCTGGCCTGGGGTACGGCGTTGGCCGCCGGGATCGGACTGCCCGGGATCGCACTGTTCTGGGTCGCCGCGCAACTCGGGATCAACGCCAGCCTGGTACCGGCGAAGCTGCCGGAGCTGTGGTGGGCGGTCCCGGTGCTGATCCTGGCCGCCGCGCAGAACGCCATCCTCGAAGAGGTGATCGTCGTCGGCTACCTGATGACCCGGCTGCGAGAACTGGGCTGGCGGGTCGGTGCGGTGATCGCCGCGAGCGCGGTGCTGCGCGGCAGCTACCACCTCTACCAGGGCTTCGGCGCGTTCCTCGGCAACGTGGTGATGGGGATCGTCTTCTCGCTGTTCTTCCTGCGGACCCGTCGGGTGTTGCCGCTGGTCGTCGCGCATACCCTGCTGGACATCGTGGCGTTCGTCGGCTACGCGCTGTTGCCCAAGGAATGGTTCGACTGGCTGTGATTTGTTGAGGTCAGCGTTGCTTAGGTGCGTCGCTGGTTCAGGTTGCTGAGGTGGGTCGCGGCGGACAGGTCGCTCAGGCGCGTCGCGGCGGGCGGTAGCGGGCTACCGCGCGGGCCGCGAACCGCTGGGTCGTCGCGGCGTCCCCGGCAGCCACCGCCAGCGCCGCCGCGCCGGGCAGGATCCGGGCCGCCAGGCGCAGCGCCACCCATCCGCCGGTCTGGGCGGCGAGCGGCGCGGCCAGTCGCCACGCGGCCTCCATGATCCGGTACGCCGGCAGCTCGCCCTCCGGGCCCGCCTGCCGACTGGCGGCCAGGGCGCCTCGGGCACTCTCGTCGTCCGGATGCACCTGGGTCAGCACCAGCAGGTCGACGGCCCGGTCCGGATGGGCCGGATCGTGCCCGTACGCGGCAGCCAGGTGCAGAGCCAGCGCCGCCTGGGCCCAGGAGACGGTGGCCAGTTCGGCGAGCGGGGCGAGTAGACCAGTGGTGGTGATGGAGATCACGCCACCGATGCTCGCCGACCGGACGAACCGCTGGGTCGCCAACCGGGCCAGCCCTTCCGGCGACGCGGCCGGATAGGTCGACCGGGTACGTCGTACCCAGGATGCGGCGGTTGGCCCGAGCACTTCGACAGCGGCCGTGGCCAGCAGTTCGGGGGCGTAACCCGGGTGCGCCAGGATTCGTGCCGTGACCGGTGTGGGTGCCACTGGCTGCTCGTCGGTACGGGGTTCAGGCGTACGGGTCTCGACCGTGTGGGGCTCGGCTGTCGGGATGGTGGCCTTGGTTGAGGCTGCTTTCTTCGGCTTTGTTTGCTTTGTGGGGGTGGCCTTGCGGGCGGTCCGCTTGGGAGGAGTTGCATCGGTCGGCTCGGCCGTGGCCCCGGCAGCCTGGGTGGTCTTGCCGGTCGTCCGTCCGGTGGCCGCCTTGTTCGTCCGTTTCCGGGGCGTCGTTTGGGGCGGGCCCTCCGACTCGTTGGGGGTCGCCGGGTCCAGCTCGGCGGCCGAGGGTGGCATGGCCGGCTCAGCCGAGGGTGGCATGGCCTGCTCGGTGGGCGGCTGGAAGATCACCGACGGTGCCGCCTTGGCGGATCGGGACCGAGGGATGGCTTTTGCCGGTGGGGCCGATTGCGTAGGCGGGGTGGACGCTGGCTCGAAGGCGGCTTCGGCCGGGCGCGTACGCCCCGTCGACTTGGACCGTGGTTGACGGCTGCGCGATGGTTCGGCGGGCGGCTGCTCCTCCATGACCAGGGAGCCTAGTCGGGCGGATGCCTCTTCTCACCTCGTGGCGCATCGACACAGGTGCTCGGTTGGTGAGAAATGCTGCGATTTGCGTCACGCTCGTCTGACAGTGGCGCGCAGACCGTTGGATAGCTGCTTTGCCCCCGACCGCTGGGTCCATGTATTCTCGATCGGCGGTGGTCTGCTGGCCACCGAGGAGACTTCGCCTAGTCTGGTCTATGGCGCCGCACTGCTAATGCGGAGGGGTCTTAAAGCCCCACCCGGGTTCGAATCCCGGAGTCTCCGCGCTAGAGGTCGGTGTGTAGACTGGCCCAGCAGCTGCGCCCGTAGCTCAATGGATAGAGCATCTGACTACGGATCAGAAGGTTAGGGGTTCGAGTCCCTTCGGGCGCACAAGATCCAAAGATGCCTGACCCACGTTCCCGTGGGTCAGGCATCTTTGTGTTTTCGTCTCCCTTCGCCGCCGTCCATCTGGCAGAGCCTCGCCGAACCACACGACACCGGGGCGGACCAGCCCGCCGCAGCGGGTACACCAGGGCGGTGCCATCCGGCGGTCCTCGCTCGGATCGGCGTTGTCATCCGTACTGACCGGAAAGGTCGCCGGGCGGGCGGCCTCCGTCACGCAATGGGGGTTCCCGGTCGCCTGCGGCGTGCCAATTGCTGTCGTAGGTCAACAGGCTGTCGTTGACCATCGGATCGGCTACCAGCGGGATGCCTGGCTTGGAGTTGGTGCCGCTGAGCGTCTCCGCGTCCTGGTTCGCGCTGGCAGTGAGCGTGGTCGCGCTGTAGCGGATCAGCGGCTTCGGTTGGAGGTAGGCGACAGGCACCCGGTCGAGCGCGACCGGAGGGGCCGGACCGAGTTCCTGGTAGGTGCCGTGCACGGGCGGCCAGGTCGCCGTCGGCGATGATGCAGGGTGCGGCGTACGGATCCCGGAGGGCAGGTGCTGACGAGGTTCCGTACGACATCGATGTGCCCATGTGAATCGTTTCCCGCCTCCGCGACGATCGTAGTGAGACAAGGGCATGCCAAGCCGTTGTTGCTAGTACACGGCGGACTCTCGCTGTGGGTGGCTGGTGTGAAGTGGGAACCAAGACGAATGGACCTTCGTGGAAGCGCCGACGATCGGCAGTGCCGACCCACGTGGCTGCCGGTTTCGACGACACTCGTACTGCCGTACTTTCCGTGAATGAGTATTACAACGGCTGTCGATCACTTGGCCTGATCGAGCCGGAGCGCGTCGGGGCCGGCGGGGAATCGCAGTTGGCCAGTCGTGTCGTGTACGGCCCGCCACACCGTCTCGGCAACGTCGCTTTCCCGGGTGAACAGGTCCTGGTCGGTGAAGGAGGCAAGCGTCTTCTTCGCGAACGGCAGGTAGGGCGTCGGAACCAGCCCCTCCAGAGAGCCGGTGATGTCGGTGAAGTTAGTGGCCTTGGCGGCGAATCCGGTGGTCAGGCAGGCGCCCGGCTCGACGGTCTTCGCCCGTACTCCGAACTCCGCGAGTTCAAGCGCGAGGGAAGCGGTGAACCCCTCGATTGCCATCTTGCTGGCCTTGTAGATGGTCGAGAGCGGCATGTGGCCCAGAACCACACTGGAAGTGACGTTGACCACGACGCCGGTGCCGCGCTCGCGGAACTGCGGCAGCACCGCCTGGGTAGTGGCCATGACACCGAAGGTGTTGGTCTCGAAAATCTCTCGGACCCGGGTCATGGGCGTGCCCTCGAATACGCCGATAAGCCCGACGCCCGCGTTGTTGACCAAGGCATCGATGGGTCCGGCCGTCTCAATTGCTGCGGTGATGGTGCTGGGCTTGGTCACATCGAGCTCGACGACGTGCAGCCGGTCCGACTCGGGCAGCACATCGGAGCGTGGCGTCCGCATCGCGGCGATGACGGTCCAACCCTGAGCCAGGAAATGCCGTGCGATTTCCCGACCGTAGCCCGATGAGGTGCCGGTGATCAGAATCTTGTTCATGGCGGAGATAGGCTCCTGTCGTCTCGTTCGGATACTGCTGAACCCACTCTTCGTGACTACGATGCGAGCAGCATCTGTCGTTCGACTCCTGGACGAATCCGCCGCGATTGGCCATGACTTAAGCCTTGCCCCATTTGTCGATGATGTGGGCGTGGCCCTGCTGATCGCGATGTCTTTTGCCCGAATCTTCCTGGGCGCTCGACGAGCGGGCGGGCAGCGAAATTCCGATTTAGTCTGGCGAGGTTAGACGATGGTTGGCGAGCGACGACGGGCGCGTGCGGGATGGGTGGCCGGTGGGGAACTGTTCGGACGCCATGACCACCTGTCGCAGATTGCAGAATTTCTTGACGGAGTTCAGCATGATGGCGGAGTCCGGCTGATTCGTGGCGAACCTGGCGTCGGTAAGTCCGCCCTGGTTGATGCTGCGGTAGAACTCGCTCTCGCGTCCGGAATGCGGGTGCTGCGGGCGTCTGGATCGGAGTTCGAAGCCGACGTCAGCTACTCGTGCCTGAACCAGTTGCTACTACCCGTGCACGCGGTTGTCGATCGTCTCCCGTCTGGTCCGCGCGAGGCGTTGTCGGTGGCGCTTGGCTTCGGGGCCGGCGCACCAGCGGAGGTGCTCCTGGTATGCAACGCCGCGCTTCTGCTCGTTACGGAGGTTGCCGCCGACTCACCGGTCTTGCTGGCGGTCGACGACGTGCACTGGATCGACCGCGCCAGCACTGTCGTACTGGGGTTCATCGCCCGGCGTCTGGAGGGACGCCGAACCGGATTGCTGATGTCGGCTCGAACGGGGGCGGCGAGCTTTCTCGACCCGCGAGGAGTCGCCGAGCAGAGGATCGAGCCGCTCGACGATGAAGCGGCCGGACGGCTGGTCGACACTCGGCACCCGCACATGCCGGCGCGCGTACGGCGACGCTTGCTCGAACTCGCACAGGGAAACCCTCTCGCGCTGATGGAACTGCCCCCCACGCTGCTGGGGTCCATGCAGTACACGGCAACACAACCCGAGGTCGTACTCAGCGAGCGCCTGCAAGCGATCTTTGCGGCACGGCTCCCCGGACTGCCCGACGCGACCCGGCGAGTGCTGCTACTGGCCACCTTCGAAGGCACCGGGGACATCCGGGTGCTCCGAGCTGCCCTGACCGGCGAATCCAGCCTGGCCGACCTGGCTCCCGCGGAGCGTGCGCAGCTGGTGCGCGTGGACGACGCAACAGCCAGGATCGCGTTCCGGCATCCGCTGATCCGCTCGGCGATCGCGGCGACGTCGACCCACGAGGAGCGCCGTAACGCGCACCTCGCCCTCGCCACCGCCCTCGCCGAGAACCCAGAACGCCGGGCGTGGCACCTCGCCGCTGCCTCTGCCGGGCCCGACGAGACAGTGGCGGAACTCCTTGAGGACGCCGCACATCGCGTGATGCTCCGCGGGGACGGGCTGGCAGCCGTTGCGGCCCTCGTCCGTGCCGCTGAGCTGAGCACTACCAGCGCAGGCAGAGGGAGGAGGCTCGCCGAGGCTGCGTACATCGGTGTGGAGGCCAGCGGTGCCATCGACGATGCGAAGGTCCTGCTGGCCGACGCGCGCCGGGCGACTCCGGACACGGTGGTCTCACTGCACGCGGCAAACGCCGCTGCCTTCCTCATGATCAACGGGGACGGCGACGTGAATACCGCCCATCGCCTGCTGGCCGGCGCAATCGAAAGCGGCGATCACGACTACCGGGCCGACGACCCGGCACTCATCGAGGCCATGCACACGTTGCTCCTGCTGAGCTGGTACGGCAGCACGCCGGCGTACTGGAAGCCGTTCTTCGAAGTTCTGCGACGGCTCCAACCTCAGCCACCGGACGTGCTCGCGCTGGCAAGCGATAGTTTCGCCGATCCGGTACGCACCGGCACGGCGGCGCTGCCGCGGGTCGACGCGGTCCTGCAGACGCTGACCAATGACGTAGACCCGACCCGAGCCGTACGCATTGGTACGGCCTCGGTGTACCTCGACCGCCTTGGCGACTGCCGGGAGTCGTCGTGGACCCTTGTTCGGAACGGACGGGATGGCGGTGCCCCCCGCAGGCACCTCGGTGCCCTGATGCACTTGTGCCTCGATGACTATCTGGTGGGACGGTGGGACGAGGCCGAGGAACTCGCCGCTGAGGGACAGCGGATATGCGACAACAGCGGCTTCCCCTTCTTCGCGTGGTACTTCCGGTACAACCGGGCGATCATTGCCGCCGGCCGAGGGCGATTCGACGAGGCGTACTCGCTTGCCGATGAGATCACCCACTGGGCATTGCCCCGTGGTGTGGCGGCCGCTGCGTTGTTCGCGCATCATCCGCGGGTACTCGCTGCCGCCGGACAGGGCGACTATGACGCCGCCTTCGGCCACGCCGCCGCTATAAGCCCACCCGGCGTCCTCGCCTCCCACGTGCCGCACTGCACCTGGGTCATGTTCGATTTGATTGAGGCGGCAGTGCGAACCGGGCGTACGGCCGAGGCCCGGGCGCACGTGCACGCGATGCGCACTGCGGGCGTGGGCGGATTGTCACCACGTATGACCCTGCTCCAGGCCGGCGCCGAAGCCCTCATTCTCGACAGCGACGAACCGGTGATTCGGCTGGAAACCGCGTTGGCAGACACTGCCGCGGAACGGTGGCTATTCGACAGGTCACGGGTACGGCTGGCCCTCGGCGAGAGACTCCGCCGGAGTCGGTCGCCAGTGGAGGCCCGTCGGCACCTCCTCGCAGCGCGCGACGGATTCGGTGCCATGGCGGCGAACCCGTGGCGCGCCCGGGCAGAAGGAGAACTGCGCGCCGGCGGATACCAGCCTGTCCCCCAGCAACGGCGGGGTGACCTGACCGACCTGACAGCGCAGGAGCTCCAGATCGCACATTTGGCAGCGAGCGGTATGACCAACAAGCAAATCGCCGAACGCCTGTACCTGTCGCATCGGACAGTCGGTGCCCACCTATACCGGATCTTTCCCAAGCTGACCATCACGTCACGGGCCGGACTCCGGGATGCGTTGTCGTCGCAGCCTGATGAGAAGCCTGCGCGCTGAGCTCGTCGGCCTGCATTTCCTTCGCCTCAAGCAGCCGCTCCAGAAGCCGCCGCGTCGTGGGATCGTCGTCTCCGATCCAGCGCACCGCCTCCTGCAATGTCTGCACGAGAATTCGCACCCCAACAAGGTTCTGCGTCACGATGCCGGCGAGGTCACCGTCGGGAAACGCCCGGAAGAAGACCCTGGATCGCGCGTTCAGATGCTGCGGCTCGTACCCGGCGACGAACCCGAGCTGCCGGATCCGGATCGCGAGCAACCTGGCACCATCACGGTCGCGGTCGGCACCAGTGAAAAGGAAATCCGCGAGCGGCCGGGCTGATGGGGCGGGCAGGACCACCGCATGCTGCTCGTACTGCAGCGAGGACACCACCAGGCTCGCCAGTAACACATTGAGCAGGCGCCCGATCGCAGCCAAATCGACAAGGTTCGACGGCGTTACTGGTCCGTCCTCCAGGTCGAACAGCGCACGATCGCGAACCTCGCGCGTGCCGAGGACGCGGTGTTCCCTCCCTGATGTTGTCACGCCATCAATCGTGGACCGCGTCTGATGACCCGAGCTTCTGTCAAATGACCTAACCGGCGGCCGAGGGGCTGCCGCTCGGTGACCACTGAGGCCCCGGAACGGATCACCGCGACCCGTACCCAGCCGCCCGCAGGCCAGCCCGATTCGGCATGACCGGTTACGTCACTCGTCGCCAGCACCCGAAATTCTAGGAGTCGGATGACTGATGAAGGGCAGATCGGCTGTCCCTGACAGTGGAGCCATGACAAGCAAGCCCCGGTTTCGAGGAGAGTTCCGATGAGCATCGGTTACGGCTTCCACGCCACCATGACCGCTCAGCCCGCCAAGGGTGACGATCTGGTCGACATCCTGCTCAAGTCGCCGTCGCTGTCGAACGAGGACTGCATCGTCTTCCTGATCGGCCGATCTGCTGTCGACTCCGACGTCGTCCACGTCACCGAGGGTTGGACGTCCGAGCGGGCGCATCACGAGTTCTTCGCCACCGACGAGGCGAAGCACCTCGTGTCGCGGATCCAGCCACTGATCGCCGGCGAGCCGCAATACACCGACGAAGTGCCGATCGGTGGCAAGGCCGCCATTTGAGAGCTCGGACGCCAATCAGCCACAGCGACAGGAATCCCACATGACACTGGCCCGTCCCCCCTTCGACCCCGAGCTGCGCGCACTCCTCTCCGACATGCCATCTCCACCCGAACTCAACCGCGAGATGCTCGCACAGATCCGGCCGTTCTCATCCGCCCCAGTGGAGCCGCTACTGGAGGGCCGTAGGGTCGATCGGCGCGATGTTTACATCGCCGGCCCGGACGGCACGCGCCTTCCGCTGTCCGTCTTCACTCCCGCGAAGGCGGACCCCCACGCTGCGGCACCGTGTGTTTACTGGATGCACGGCGGCGGCATGGTGATGGGCGACCGCTTTTCCCAGATAGACATCCCCCTGGAATGGCTCGACCTGTTCGGCGCCGTCGTGGTCTCCGTGGACTACCGGCTGGCGCCGGAGGCCACAGGCACGAGCCTGGTCGACGACTGCTACCGCGGCCTGCTTTGGGTCGTCGACCACGCCGCCGAACTCGGTGTCGATCCCGACCGCGTCGTCGTCGCCGGCACGAGCGCTGGTGGTGGCCTTACTGCCGGTGTGGCCCTGATGGCCCGCGACCTCGATGGGCCACCGCTGGCCGCCCAGGTGCTCATCTGCCCCATGCTCGACCATCGTAACGACAGCACCTCCAGCTACCAGTTCGCCGGCGGGCCCGGGGTGTGGACGCGCGAGATGAACGCGTTTGGTTGGCGGTCGCTGCTCGGGGACCTGGACGACGACGCCGTACCCGCCCATGTTTCCCCGGCAACTGCCGACAGTTTCGCCGGGCTGCCGAACACGTACATCGACGCGGGCACCGCAGAGGTGTTCCGCGACGAGGGCGTCGCCTACGCCACCCGCATTTGGGAAGCCGGCGGTCAGGCCGAGCTGCACATTTGGGCCGGCGGATTCCACGGATTCGATGCCCTCTATCCGCACGCACGGCTTTCGGCTCAGGCGCGCCGCACCCGCAACGACTGGCTTGCCCGCATCCTAAACCCGTCCGCTGGCTAGTCATCTGGTAGTTGAACTCACCATTACCGCAGGTCACAGCCCTGCAACCCGCCGGCAGGTGCCGTAGTCGGGATTTGCGAACGACACGACACGCTACGGTTGGGCGCCGGTCCTGACGCCGATGTCGGGCATCGAGGTCGGGACCTCGGCGACAGGGTGCACGTCGAGCATCCTGTCCACCTCATCGGCGACCTGGTTGCGTGGGGCCGGATCGTCTTCTCGGTGATGCCGGGTCAGCACTTCAGTAGTCCCAGCCGCAGGAGAACCTGCGGCTGGGACTACATACGACCCCTGGCGCTAATGACCCTTGGGGGCGAGATGTCCGGCAAGCTCCTGGTGGTTGGTAAGCCGCCGGCTGGTGAGCACTCGTTGCGCCTGCGCTCTCCGATGAGTGCGCTGAAGGCGGGGACTATTCGCCCGTACGGGTCGGTGTGTCCTTGGTGTACATCTCTCGGATCCGAGCCACGTCATCTTCGAAGGTGTCGAGGCCCATCGCTGCCCGCCGCTCGTTTACCCGTTCCGGATCCTCGATCGGAAAGGGATCCCAACCGTTTCCCGTGTTGCAGAACTGTGTGCCGTACACCTGCGGCTGGTCCTGGATGATCCGCACCCGGTCATCCAGCAGTGCGATGTTCGACAGCTTGACCTCCCCCGGCCCGGCCTGCTGCATCAGGAGAAGGCAGCGCTTCATGAAGTCCAGGTCGTCAGGGGCGTGCTGGGCCACAAGCCATGCCGCCGACGATGCCTCGGCTCCGACCTTCGACACGGTGGGCCAGCCGATCTGGTCGATGATTTCCTTGAGGCGGGCCGTGTTGACGTGGTCAACCTCGACATCCCACAGGTCCATGTCGACGTGGGCGCGGGTGCGCATCTGCTGGTCCGTGTCGGCCATGGCCAGCAACTCGGCCGCAATCTTTCGGTAGTCATCCATGTGCCGACCGTAAAGAGTCGCCACTATTTTGGCGATGTCAGATAACCGGCTCGTGGCAGTGACCGCCCCGATGATGGTGAGGTTGCGATGGCCCGCGCGGTGTTGCGGGTGGTGGTAGCCCTACCCGCAATTGACGGGCTCGCTGTATCGCGTGTCGTCCTCATGATCCGTACCGTCGATGGCAGCAGATCGATGGAGGAGGGGACGCCGATGCTGGACCACCTGATGCCGTTGATCTCCTCGCCGTGGCTCTACCTGATCGTCTTCACGGCGGTGGCGATCGACGGGTTCATCCCGGTCATGCCCTCCGAGGCCGTGGTGATCGGCCTGGGCGCGCTGTCGACGACCGGCTCGCCGAACCTCGTCGCGTTGGCCACGGCCGTGATGGTCGGCGGGATGGCCGGTGACCAGGTCTCGTACCTGCTCGGCCGGAAGGTGGGCTTCCAGGTCACGAACGGCAAGTTGGTCGTGGCCAAGGAGAAAGCGGAGCGGGCGCTGCTGCGGTACGGGGCAGTCGCAATTTTGGTTGGCCGGTTCCTCCCGTACGGGCGTACCGCCACCGCTATGACGTCCGGATCGGTGATGCTGACGTGGGGCCGATTCCGGCTGTTCTCCGCGCTGGCGAGCGCGGCCTGGGCCGGGTACGCGATCGGCCTGGGCTGGCTGGGTGGCATGGCCTTCGCCGACTCGCCGCTGCTGGGCACCGTTTTCGGAATAGTGATCGGCATGACCCTGGCCAGCACGTACGCGATCGTGGAGAAGCGGCGGGCGGCGGCGGAGAAGCAGCGAGCCGCAGCCCGGCCGGCCGCTTTCGAGCCCGCCTGGGTCGAGGCGCCCGGCCGAGGGCTGGTGACCGTAGGTCGGGGCTGAACCACCGAAAAGCTCAGCCGTCGGGTGGTGTGGCCTTGGTGATCGATAGTCGCCTCTCATCTGCCGCCACGGGAGCTAGGGTCGGATCCGAGCCGGTTGCCAGGGAAGGGGTAGGTACATGAGGGCATGGCAGTTCGAAGGGGCAGGCAAGCCGATTGCGCTGAACGAGGTGCCGGAGCCCAAACCAGGGCCGGGCGAGGTGGTCATCGACGTCCAGGCCGCCGGTCTGTGCCACAGCGATCTCATGTACATGGAGATCGGCGAGACGACGATGCCGTTCCTGCCCATGACCCAGGGGCACGAGAACGCAGGGGTGATCAGTGCGCTCGGCGAGGGGGTCGAGGGCTGGAAGATCGGCGACGTCGTGGGGGTCTGTTCCTCGGGTGTTCGGCCGCCCCTGGGGATGTTCACGCATGGTGGCTTCGCCGACAAGCTGGTCGCTACCGCGGCTGACCTCGCGCGGGTCCCTGCGGGGCTCGACCTCTCCTTGGCCGCCTTGGCGACCGATGCGGGTATGACGTCCTACCACGCGATCATCAAGGTCGGCGGAGCCTCGACTGGCATGAAGGTCGGCGTCATCGGCTATGGCGGTCTGGGCCAGATCGGCACCCGTGCCGCCGTCCTCGCGGGCGCTGAGGTGCACGTCGCCGAGATGAAGGAGTCGGTCTGGGACCTTGCGAAGGCAGCAGGTGCCGCATCCGTCGTACCCGACGCGGCGGAGTGGGCCGGTCAGAACTTCGACCTCGTCGTCGACTATGCGGGGTTCGACACGACGCAGAAGGCTGTCGACGCCATCAAGCGTGGCGGCAAGGTCGTACAGGTTGGTCTTGGTCGACCGACGTTCACGATCGCGAGCTCGACGATCCTCGGCAGGAGCATCATCGGATCCCTCGGCGGCACGGTGCAGGACATCGAGGAGGTCTTCGACCTGATGCTCAGGAGGGAGATCGAACCCGCCTATACCGAGATCACGTTCGATGAGATCCGGGTCGGGCTCGAACGGCTTCGGAACAACGAGGTCACAGGGCGGCTGGTTGCCCGGTTCGGAGCTTGAGGCGCATCGGACCAACCAGGACGGCGAGGAGCCGCGTTTGATGTCACTGATTGATCTGCCGCTGCGGTGAACCGGGGTGCCCGCATGTCCGTTCCATGGGCAGCAGGTGCGCTGGTGGTCCTGGGAGGCAGCAGATGGCGGACACGGCCGGTCCGGTTTGTCCCGAGTTCCTGACGTCCTGGGTGCGTTCTGGCGAGTACCTCAGCCTTGAACCCGGGAACGTTCCGGAGCACGTACGACTCTCCCCGCCGGTACCGGGGATGCATCTGGTCCATACGACTGAAGACGCGGCGAATACGCCGTTGGCGACCCAGGCGTTGCTGGCTTCGCCGTTGGACGTGGTGGCCCGGATGGTGGAAGTCCCGCCGGCCTCGGTTGCGGCCTCGCTTGATCTGGCGGGGGCCTTGGCCCGGGCGGACCGACTGCGGCTGCCGGTCCGGCTACCCGGCTCGTCCCTTGCTGGTTCGAACAGTGACTGGGTACTGCCGATCGACGAACACGGTCGACCGACGGATGCCGACCATGCGGCCTATGTACTGGTGCTACCGGAGAGTCATCTGGTCGCGGAACACACGTCGTCGGGTGCCGAGCTTGATCTGGGCCGGATCCGGTCGAGTGGTCCGATGTTTGGTCAGGTACGCCTGGTGCCCGGTGGTATCGAGTTCGGGTTGCCGTCGGCGATCGTTGCGGCTCGTTACGGTGGTTCCCACATCACAGGTGTGCCGACCGGCGAAACACGTTCGGTGCAGGGCGGTGTCGGTCCGCTGTGGCGTGAGCTTGCCGGCCTTACGCCCGGTTCGATCATCCGACTGAACGTGGGTGAGGGGGAGTCCCGATCCGAGTATCTGGCGCTGAGCGACCGGGACGGTCTGTCGATCGTCCAGGAGAAACCATCCGGGCTGGTGGCGGCAGCTCTCCCTCGTGATCTGAGCACTGTCACGATGACAGCGGTTCTCGCCGTCGACGCCCAGCAACGGGACGCCGTCTGGGCTGCTCAGATGCTGCCCGTACTCGAACTGCGGGCTGAGCAGGCCAAGCAGCGTCTATCCCAGGACAGCCCCGAGTTCCAGAAGTGGGACAAGACGCTCCGTGACTACCAGAGCGCGGTCGCGAAGGCGCTCACCGAGGGTCGGCTTCCCGAGCAGTCGATCGTCGTACGGATGCTCAAGGCCCGTCCCGAGCAGGAGCGGGAGTGGCAGGCGTGGTCGGGTAAGCAGGCCGAAGAAGCGTTCAAACACGGCACGGACCGCGCCGAGCAGTGGCTCAATCGGGTGTTGTACGGCGAGTTTCCACTCTGGACCGGCGCGTTGGGGCGTACCCCGGACGCGTTGCGGAACGAGGACTACCTTCCGCTGGTGCGCACGGTCTTCGGCCCGAGGGCCGAGGCCGTCAGCGACCGGCATCTGACGGTGCTGCGGGAGCACGTCAAGGCTCTGCTCGACGCCGGCGCGGAGGTGACCCGCGCGGCGTTGGTACGACGCGAGCAGTTCGCCGTGCTCCGCCTGGAACTCGACGGGAATGCGGCCACCTCAACCACCGTCGACAGCCAGGCCAACTCGGACAGCCCGGCTGTCGGCGAGGCGGAGGGCACGCCCCTGCAGTCGCTGAACAAGGACGGCACCGCGATCTCCCCAGACCGAGGCGAGGCTGCCCGCGCAGCGGACCGGAAGTTGGAAATCCGTGGCCTGCTCCGGGAGCTACCGCCGGGGATGGCATTCGTCCGGGTCCCGGCCAACGAGGCCGTGCTCGACCATGCCATCGACTTGGCCTACCGGCGGTACGCGAAGCAGAACGGGGGCCACCCGCTCGACCGGCCAGTGCGGTGGAGTGACCTGGACCAGCTGCTCGGGGACGGCACACCACTTACCTGGCGGCGGCTGGAAACCGTGGCGGCCGAGGCGCAGAGCCGGCAACAGTGGCGGGACCGCAAGCGGGTGACGACCTGGTCCCGCCGGCAGGTTCGCACGAATATCGTGCGTATTCCGGGGGTCCAGCGCTCCGTGCACTACCAGTCGGTGCTGGAGCGGCAGCGTCGTCGCGACCTGAAGAAGCCCGCCCAGCTCGACTCGCCGACCGCGCGCCTGGAAGAGGCGAAACTGCTGTCGTGGACGGCGTACCAAGGCAGGACGCCAGAGACCAGCGTTGCGTCCGCGGCCCCGGTATCGGCTCAGGCTCAGACGTCGACAACGACCCCGGCACCACTCACCCTCGCGGACTTCGAACGGCTGGTCGGGGTCCGGCGCAAGTTCTTCACCGGGCGGGGTGACCGTCGGTTCACCGATCTGTCCAGCTACCGGCCGATGGCGCTCGAACTGCTCGGTAGTAACCGCACGGTGGGTGCCGCAGAGCTGATCGAGATGGCGCAACTGGTCCGGGACGCCGAGGCGGAGCTGGCGAATAGCCTGACCAACCCGCGCAGCCTGATTGACCGGCGCAGCCTGCGTGAGGTGCTCGCGGCGTCGGTCGTCGCGAAGTGGCACGACACTAATCCGTTGACCCGTCCCACGCCACCGGGGATGGCATCCGACGTTGACCACAGCCGGTTGGTCAGTGCGTTCCATGCCATCGGTGAGTTGCCGTTCGTGCCGGAGCTGACCAACTGGCTCAACGGGATCATCCCCGAAGCGGACCACGCGGTCGCTCCGATCGAGGTACGCCGGAAGCTGATGTCTCTCTTCGGGCAGGGCCTTGACGACGGTCTGAACATCCCGGTCGAGAGCAAGCGGTACGACCTCCGACTGTGGCCGGTACCGGTTGCTCCGCCCAAGGTCGAGGCGGGCAGCCTGCTGGGTGCCAAGGAGGAGGGGAGTACCCGGCGTTCGGCCAAGATGGAGAACCGGGCGTACCGGTATCGCGATCTGGCGATGTCGCAGACCTCGACGCGTGGATTCAGCTGGGACGTGGGCCCGGCCTATCGGGCTGAAGTCGGAGTGCCGGATACGGTAGCATCGACGCGGTTCGATATATATGCCTCCTACGGCCAGTCCAATACGAGGGATCAGCGTCCCCTGGAAGCGACGGCCATCTCCGACTACCAGCAGTTGCGGATCAAGGAGCCGGTCGGCGACGTGCTGTTGCCGGTCACCTGGGTGGCTCGGGTGGAGGACCGGCGGACCGGCCGATGGAAGGAGTTCTTCTTCGAGAAGCCGGCCGGTGGCCTGCGGCAGGACACGGTCACGTATGCGGTGGCGCAGTTCCAGTTGCCGTACTCGGCAGCGGAGTCGAAGAGTCAGAAGGGCACTGACCCGGACTACCTGCGGGAGATCCGGATAACCAGCGCGGAGCAGTTCCCGCTGTGGCGGATGGACTTCGCCGTGTCCCGGGTACAGGTGGCCGACCAGGTGCTGGCCGGGCTGCGGTCCAACCTCTCGGCGCAGGACTACGTCTTCTGGAAGCCGGTGGTCGAGGCATATCTGACCAACGACCAGCTGATGATGGGGCTGAAGAACATCCTGCGGCCCCGCAACGAACAGAACTACCAGCAGGTCTTCCGGCAGACACTGGAGCGGGACGGGCGGCATCTCAGCTTCAGCCTGACCAGCGGAGACCGCGATCAGCCGATCGACAAGATCATGAAGATCAGCGAGGTGAGCCGGAGTGGGGAGACCCGCTTCGACTGGGTCCTCGCCATCGTTCGCAAGACGCTCAACAGCGTCAACCGGGCACGGGGTCATCGGGGCACTGTCGCCCCCGGACTGCGGCTCCTGAAGCGGGTGCTCAGACTCGGTGGTAGCGGGCGGTACACCTGGCGCCGGGCACTGCAGGAAATCCGGCACCATCGCGCCTGGTTGACCCGAGCCCAGCGGGTCGTCGGGACACTCCAGTACCTCCTGGCCGACTTCACGGCCCAGCTGGAGGTTGAGCACCGGGGCGGTGACGGGCAGGTCGGCGATGGTTCAATAACGATCAACGGCTATGCGCATCTGTTGATGCACTCGGCCGATCTGCGCTCGTTGGCGCAACCCAGCAAGCTGAACCCGAAACCACTGCAGTGGTCCAAGTCGACCGTGCCTGCGCACCAGGAGGCCGACGCCGCCGAGGACGCACAGTTGGTCAAGGACGCCGCGCCGGACAGCACAAAGAGCTGGTGGACACTGAGCGGCTTCGGAATCACCATGGACTTCGTCGAGCGCCTCCACGGGGTACCGCAGCTGTACAACAGCATCGTCCCGCCCCTGGTCAACGCGGGCTACCTGCCGACGGCGGCCATGGGGGTCGGCGTGCAGCCGTGGGAGCACCTGAAGACCCTCGCCCGGACCGGAGCGGACACCAACCTGCCCGGTCAGGAGTACACCAACTGGCGCATGCTTCTGAACCAGCTCTCCGAGGACACGTTGCGGACCCTCTCCGACGACGTCCTGGGGGCCGAGGCGGGGCAGCCTGGCGTGGCCCTGGTCTTCCCGCACCCGGACCACCCCGAGGTCCAGGAGCAGCGCCTCACTGTCGGGCTGTGGGCTGAGATCGCTGGCGACAGCACGCACCAGGGTGTGACCAAATACCAGATCCAGTACGGCCACACCAGCGTGGACACCATGACGGTCAAGCGGGCCACCGGCAGTTCCGGGGATCTCTCCGGGTATGCCGCCGTGGACCTGCTGCCAGAAGAAATCAACGTGCTCGGCCAGTACGGACGCCAGGGGAGCGCCTCGTCGACGGACAAGCTCGGCCGGACCCAGTCGACCGCCCTGACCTCCGACACCGACGGGCAGAAGATGCCCAGCTCCCGCTACCAACTGCCGATCCGCTGGCGTTGGTTCGCCGAGCTTGGTGACATGCGGCTGAAGAGTGGCAAGGTGTCGGCGACGATGACCCTGCTCCAGCCGGACGCCTTGCACGACAAGAAGGGAGAAGCCCGGCTGCTACCGCTCCTGCCGGTGGAGGTGGCATCCTCGGTGCTCGCACGGATGGGAGCGGCCGTCTACACGGCGATGGGCACCAAGGGCGTGGGGGAGCTGCAGCGGCGACTCATCCAGGCGGCCGTACCAGGACTGCCCAAGGCGGCCATCTGGCAGGGGCTGAGCACCATCGTGTACAAGACCGCGCTGATGCGTGCCCTGTCCGGGGCCGCGACGATCCCGATCGGGGGCCAGCAGATCGGCCTGGCCACCCAACCGGTCGGCCGACCCCAGATCGTCAAGGTCTGGTTCCCGTACACCCAGCAGATCGTCGAGAGTCAGGTCGGCCACGAACAGGGCAGCGACAGGCTGCGGCAGCGGGGTTGGCAATTGGGGGGCGGCGGACGGTCCGACCACATCAGTGGCGACATGTCCATCACCAAGAGCAAGGGCAAGGGGGAAGGTAGCGCCTCGCTCTTCACCGTCGGCAGCTACCGGGCTATCTACCAGGACACCAAGATGGTGATCGTCCGTACGGCGGTCATCAACTGGGTGGCCACGGCGGACGGCACCATGATCTCCAGTCCGGGCGAGATCCTGGTCAACGTGCTGTTGAGCGATGTGGTTGCCCATCGGCACGAGTTCGACAACGACCGCCTGCTCAACGAGCACGTCACCGGCACGGCTCCGGCGTTGTCCCGCGCTCTGACGACGAAACTCGACCCACCGGTTGCCCTTCAGGATGGCAACTCCTGGTCTGCGGTGTGGCCGGTCATGTTCAACGGTGGCAACGCCCAGTTCGGCGCCGGCGCGCTGATGACGAAGCTGGTCCGGGCAGCGCGAGAGGTCGGCGGGCCCGAGCTGGTCGTACAGGTGATGTCGCTGCCCGGTGGCCTGGGTCCGTACATGGCGCGGTTACTCGACGGCGGCGCATCGTGGACGTACTCGGTGGGTACGCGGCGTTTCGAACTGGTACTGACCGCTGAGTTGATCGGTCCGGCGCGGGACAGCCGGCCCGGTGCCACCGGCGGAAAGCTCTACGAGCGGGGCAACAAGGCCCGGGACGCCAGCCGCCGTAACGTCTCGTCGTCCGCGATTACCAGCAGCGTACTGGGCATCGGTGGGCCGGTTTCGGCCAGCGCGTCGGTTACCGGGACCGAACGGATCGACCAGGCGGACAGCCGTGGGTCGAACCTGCTGTTCATGGAGGGTCTACGCGCCAACAAGCTCACCGACTTCACCCAGGCCGTTCGGTACCAGGGCTATATCCGCGAGATCAGGGGAACGGCTGACAAGGCCACTGACAAGGTCAAGTCCTGGACGGGGCACGCGAGGACGATGTCCCAGGACTTCAAGGTGGAATCCGAACACCTGGTCGGCGTGCCGACCGAGGGAACCGTGCCGCGAGGGCTTCCGACACGTACCTTCGGCTTCCAGCTCACCAACGGTAAGTTGCCGGACACCTACCGCATTATCGGGATCAAGGGGCTGCAGCCGATCTACGCCGCGCTTGCCGGCACCGAGCTGGTGCGATACCACGACCCGGCCACCGTCACGCCCCTGTCGGAGGAAGGTGAACACGGCACGGTCGAGCCGCTTACCTTCGAGAGTAGGCGAACCATGCTGCCGGGGATGCTCGCCGGCGGTGCCCCGCTTCGTTGGGTGGTCACTGCCAGCGGGGCGCTCGAGGCCCGCGGCGGGAACCTTACAGTGCGCGCGCGTTTCGGTGAACTGCGGCAGATCTACTTCATGGAAAAAGCCGAGCTGGAGAACTACGACCACGGCACGGACCTAGCCGCCCACAATCGCAACCACAACGTCCAGAAGAGCGCGAGCGGTTGGCTCACCCTCGTATTCCCGGTGGCGCCAGGGCAGTACGTCGGTCCGAGGTTTGCGGGCAGCAAGGAGAGCGGCAAGACCATCGGCATCGACCAGACCAACTGGATCGAACACCGCGCATGGCTACGGAACGATACCTCGGTCTACTTCGTTTACAGCACCCTCGAGTACGAGATCGAAGCCCCCAACGGGACGGTGGTGCGCACCACCGGCGGTGTCGAACTGGTCGTCGACAAGGCCGGGGCCCTCCAACTGGGTATCGGGCTCGACGTCCTCAAGTCCGTCGTGCCGGAGAAGCAGCGAGCGAAGGAGTTCGGCACTGACGGAAGTAGCTCGATTGCGCCGCTGACCAGGGCGACCCAGACGACCCTGCTGCCCTCCGTCGCCGAAGAACTCGGTCCAAGGTACGACAAGCTGCTCGCCGCGCTCGGCCAAGCGTCGGATCAACATCTTGCGACGGCCAAGGTCCCAGCCACGTCGCCTGTTGCTCCCCCGATGAAGTGGCACGACGTGCCCGACGACGGCGACTGTCTGTTCCATGCGGTGGTGGACAGTGCCCGACGCCAGGGCATCGCTCTGCCGCCAGGCGTCACCGACATGCCATCGCTGCGCGGCTGGGCCACCGCCGAGATGGCGAAGCGTCCCGGTCAGTTCGCCGACATTCTGGGCCGCACGACAGGCCGGCTGGTGGCCGACGAGTTGAAAGCTAGGTTGAGAGCGAGCGGGACGACCGACCCGCGCCCCTATCTGGACTTCCGTCCGTCCCCGCCGTCGGCAGAAAAACGTGCTGAGTGGCAGAAAACCGCAGAAAACGATGCTGTCTACGAGGAGGCAAAACGCCGAGGACTTCCGATAGCCGACCTTTCCCCCGCCGTGCTTCGCACGATGATGCGGGACTGGCAGCCACCAAACCTGGACGACGCCGTTCGGCAGTTGGAGCAAAACGACGCCATTGCGCAGACGTGGAGCGAGATCGCCCGTCGCATCGACGCTGGCGACCGGGCTGCCCATGACCGGTTGAAGGGCCTGACCGGTGCTGGGCCACTTATCGATGCTGTGCGGAACTCGCTGAACAGCACCAATACGGTCCCAACTCCCGAGCAGCTGCTGACTCAGGCGATGGCCAGTTCGGCGCTGTGGAACACCGCGATCGGCGATGATGTGCCGGCGGCGCTGGCCCGACTGGTGAACCTCAACATCGTGGTGGTCGACCAGGACTTCGCAGCGCCACTGAATCCGACTGCGCAAAAGACGCTCTACGTGCGAAGGATCAACCGCAATCACTATCAGTCCGGTGCTCCGGAATCCACCGTCCAACAGATGGACACGGGCCAGGAGTCCGACGTCACGCCGCCGACGTGGCAGCTGCGGTTGGATGACACGGTCGCCGCGCAGGACAACGTCTATGTCGTGTCCTCGCATGCCAAGAGCGAGCCGACCCAGTTGATCGCTGATCTGCGTGCGGGGGCAAATGCTGACCGTCCGATCATTGTGCTTGGCGTGGAGAAGACAGGTCGTAGTCCGCTGTCGGCCGATGTTGCGCAGGTGAATGTTCTCCTAGAGCAGTTCGCTCAGCGTGGGCAGCTGGCTGTTGTGGTGACGCGTGGACAGGTGAGCGGTGATCTGCGTGACATGCTCGGCCGCTATGGGGCGGCGGTGGTTCACCAGACCCTGAAGAAGCCGGGCGGCGCCGGGCTGAGCGGTCTGGGCGGGCTGAATTCGAGCCTCGGCAACAACTGGACGATTACCGGGTCGAGCCTCGATCAAGGGACCAGCAGCACGTCGGATGTTTGGGATCGGGTCACGCCTGCGGTGTTGGACGCAGCGATGAAGCTTGCTCGCCCGACGGCAGCGGTAAGTCGGGTCGATGACGGCCTCGGCGAGCTGATCTGGGCGGCTAACCTTGGAGTGGCCTGGCAGGCGTTCCAACGGTTGGATTGGTCGCCCGACCAGATGAGGTCGCACCTGGCCAGTGTCAGCGAGATGGTGAAGCGGGTGCCGAACCAACCCGCCCTGGCGGTCTTCGAGCCGGTTCTGGAGTTCGGTGCGGTTGGGCAGTCGGACATTGTCTTCGAATACGCCACCTCGGAGGTTGCGGAACGTCCGAAGGCGTTGCTTGCCTCGGTGGGGAAGCTTGAGAATGCCGGGAAGCTCGGTGGTGGTCTCACCACGGATCATCTGGCGGCGATGGTGGTCGCGACCGGTGCCAGCGACAACGACATCTCGGTACCGGTGTTGGCGGTCATTGGTGACATCAGGGCGGGAAAGTTCTCCAGCGCCAAGCAGTTCATCGACGACAACCGGGGCAAGCTCACGACGGAGGAGAAGGGCCAGTGGGTCGACGCGATCACCGGCCTGAGAGCCGACATGCCCGGTCACGACAACGCGCTGCAGATGTTGTCGGAGGCCGTACTGAACTGCTGATCGCCCGAACCACATGGTCAGGCACCGGATCCGGGCTCAGGCCCGGTCCGGCACCCGAGCGCGAAGACCTCGCAGGCTCCTTCAGTGGCAGACGTAGATCAGGTCTCTGATCTCGGCGAGTTCATTGCTGAGCTGTTCGGTGATACCCACTTGGGTTAGGTGCGGCTCAAGAACGTCTCTGAACCGGTAGTGCCACGGGACTCTGTCCGCGCCGGTCAGGCAGTTCGCAATGCTGAGCAGGCTTCTCCAGTCGGCCTCGGGTCGTACCACGCCATCGACCAGCGAGGTGCGCCTGGCCTGCCCGATTTTCAGCAGAGCGCCGATGGTGTCGAAGATCGAGGCGTGAGCCCGCGCGGTCTCGGGCGCGTTGGCGACTCGCAGGGCCCGTTCGGCATCCATCTCGCCCACCCCACGGGCCAGCACGACCGCCTGCGCACGGGACAGTTGCTGCCCCAGCATGGCCTGGAGCAGCAGCCCATCCCAGAGCTGTCGGGTCTGGTGATCGCCGAGTGGCGGTGCGTCGGGCTGAGCCGGCGGTAGACTCCGGGCGCTCAGATAGTCAAAGACGAACGTCAGGTCGATTGGCCGACCCGCCGGCAGCGGTTGCTCGGGATCGAGCGAGTTCCGTACGGTCGGCTCAAGTGGGGTTTCACCGGCCAGGAACGGTGCGCGTTGGCCGATCTCGATCGCCAGCCGGAAGACCTGGAGCAAGTCGTTCTGCGGAAACTTCGCCGTGAGGTCACGCATGGCCTCGCCGACGGCAGGGTCACGAAACTTTTCGAAGTTGTCGCGGAAGTGGGCCCTGGCCTCGTCGTATGTGTTGACCGACAACAGTTCGACGAGCACCGGCGGCAGCGGCTTGGGTAGTACCGGTTCGAGGGCGGCCAGGGCGGCACCGGCCCGATCGATCATGGCTTGGGTCAGCTGCGGGCCGGCGAGGGTTTCGGTGTGGCCCACCGCAGGCACGTGCAGTTGCCACTCGAAGCCGAGGTTGGTTGGCACCCGGGAGATCAACGCCCCACCGAACTGATGGGCGAGCTGTGTGACCTGTGCGCTACCGGCGGTCGAGACGATGATCGGGCGGGCGTTGTTCAGGAAGTGACGCAGGCTTGCGTTGTTGAGCGCATTCAGCTGGGTCGGCTCCAGCTGCTGCGTGCCGGGTATGTGTCGGACGTCCACCGCGATGACCGGCAGGTTGGTCGCGTCGAGATTGCTGAGATGGTGCTTCGTCTGGTTCTCCGGCGGCCACGCGCCGATCAGTACCTCACCGTGCTGCCCAGACCGAGCGTCGGTCGGCAGGCTGATCGGCGCGATCGGCACTGGTGCCGGCGCGACGGAGCGGTCCAGTTCGGTACGCCGGCCGGACGCGTCGACCATCAGCACCTGCGTGCTGTTTCGCTCCAGCACCGCAGTCCGCCAGTCCTGGGCGCCGTCGACGTCGAACGACACCGGCGTAAGCGCTGACCGGGGATCGACCCAGTGCAGTGCGCCGGTGGCGTCGGACATCAGCCAGAAGACCTGATCCGATGCGATCACCAGAGCCGCGTGCCCGGGGTGGCGTCGCAGGTGGCTGGCGACCACGGTGGGTGCGGCGGTGGTGGTGGCGGTGTCCGCCCCGCCGATCGCCTCGACGACCTGCCGTGGGTTTAGCTCGCGGTGTTGCAGCAGGTCGACCAGAGAGGACTTGGCGGGGCTGCCGAACCGGGCCAGGTACGCGCCGGCCGCGTACGTGGTGGTGTGGGTGGCCCGACCGCCGGACAGCGGCACGTTGCTGGCCGGCGGCAACCCGAGTTCGGCGCGGATTGCGGCAGCCCGATCCAGCCACTGGCGTACCTGGGTCATTCCGACGGACACGTTCTCGCTCGCGTCGGCAACGGCTGCTGGCGGCTCGCGCAGCGCCTCCGTTGCGGCCTTGCGCTGCGCCGCGAGCCCCGTCGGCAATGCCTGGTAGGCGATGGGCTCAAGCGGTGTTGCTCGTGCCGCCTGGTCTACCGGGACGAAACCGTCGCTGTGCTTGACCTCCACTGGTGCGTGCACCGGTAGGTCCAACCAGTCGGCCAGAGACCGTAGTTCGGCGGGGTCGGTGACCAGGTGTCCGCTGTCGTCCAGGGCCACCACGGACAGTTCCGCACGAAGCGCCGGGTCGAGCTGGTCCAGGTAACGGCGCAGCGCCTCGTCCCGGGGGGCCTGCTGCCGGACGAACAGGTGCAGCTCGCCGGGTACGGACAACCCTTCCGCGACGTTGATCAAAAGACCATCCACCGCGTCGGGCTGGGCCGCAGGCTGATGGTAGAAACCCTGGCCCAGTACGGTGCGGAGGGCTCCTTCGAGGCAGTCGGCCATGCTGGTTCCGACCATGTCAGCTCCTCACCTTACGACCAGACGGCTGCCCCATGGGCCGGCATGACCAGCGCGGCAATCGGCCGATGCCGACCGACCGAGGTCACCTCGGGTACGACGTAGTTGCTCTGCCGACTGGCGGTAGGCGTCCATCCCGGTACCGATCCCTCGCTGTATGGGGCTGACGCGATTGAAACGGCCGGTAGGTCACCGTGGTTCACGACGGGCGGTCAGGTGATTGTCGCCTTACGCCGTCGGTGGTGCCTGGAACGCCCCGAAGAGGTCCTCCAGGTTGCTCAGCTGCCGGGTAGCGTGCTCGCGCAGCTGGATCGCCGTGTCGCGAAGCGCGTCCAGCACAGCGTTGGCCACCGCTTCGGGCCCCTCGGCGTGCACCTCCGGATCGATCCGTACGCTCTGGAATTCGCCGCCGACCGTCATCCGGACCGCGACCGCACCGCCGCGCGACGTCCCGGTGACCTCGATCTCGACCAGGTTGTCCCGCATCGCGGCGAGCTGGTCCTGCAGCGCGCTCGCCTGCTGCAGCACATCATCCAAGTTCGGACTGGTCATGGCCGCAGCCTTGCACCCTGCTGGGGAATGTCTGTAGTCCTCCATGTGTGGGACAGCGGCACGTCCACTGGTCAGCAGTCCATGATGCGCGTGGCGAGGTGGTTCAGCTCGGGGTGCGTCCGGCTGAGCGCCATGACGTGCTCCATCAGCGCCGCGCGGGTCGTTGCCCGGACCTGCGTCGCCTGCGCCAGCGCGTCCTCCAGCGCGGTCGGGTCCCCGCCCTGGTAGCGCCGGACGAGCGTCAGGATCGTGGCCACTGCCTGCTCCTGCGCGTCCGCCCCCGGCAGCGTGCCGGCCAGCGCGGGCAGCGCCGAGAGCGCATCGTCGTCCATCGACCCGGCCAGGCTGATGAGCGCGTGATCGCGAGCGTGCGGCTCCGACTTGACGAGGTAGTCCCGTCCGGCTTCGGAGTCCAGCAGGTTCCGCAGCGCCGCGTCGCGTATCACTGCTTCGGGCCCGGCGTCGAGATCGATCTGGGACGCCACCAGCGTGTCGATCCGGGAGCCGAAATCGTGGGCGAGACGATCAGTCTGATTCGGTGCGAACCGCAGTGCTTCGGCCTGGTGGGTTGCCTCGGCCAGGGCTGTCCGTATCGGCGTTCGCAGTTGCTCGATCAGAATCTTGTTGGCGGTGCCCGCCTGCTGGGCGTCGAGCCCGTGGCCGCGCAACTCGGGTTCGGAGATCCTGTTCTCGAGGCGGATGACCTGCTCTACGGCCTGTCCGTAGAACTGCATTCGGGCAGGCAGTTCGGCCTCGATCGAGTCCAGGGCCCGGCGCAGCAGTTCCGTCGAGGCTGGCTGGGCCTGGTGTGACCGCCCGAGCAGGCGGATATAGGCGTCGATCACCTTGCGGGCCACGGGAGTGGCTATGTCGGCTGGCAATCGATGACCGGTCAGGGACGTCATGAACCGGCTGAAGACCACCGCCATGTCGAGTTGGTTCCGCAGGGCGGGCTCGGCCTCGGTGAGTACCTTTTCGTCGAGCGGCTGCCTCGCGCCGGTGCGGCGGTGCGCCGCCAGGTACCGCTCGAAGCCGGCTCGGGCGACCGAGACCGCCGTCTGGTTGAGAACGAATCCTTCCTGTTCCTGCCGTTGCTCGACGGCGGTGGTGAACATCTTCTCGGCGCGCTCGCGCGCGGCGGCCGCATCCTTGGCGGCGGCAAGATATTCGTCCAGCTTCCCGACCATAGCGGTGTGGAAACGCTTGAAGATTTCGGCAGCACTCTCGGCGCGCTGCCAATCCCACTGGGGTGTGGCGGCGAACGCCTGGTGGACGGCCGCCCTACGGTCACGCTCGAACGCTTCGAGGGCCGGCGTGACGAGTGCCGGGTCCTCCTGTGACCACCGCTGCCGGGCGGCCGCCTGCGGGGCATCGGTCAGGAGCGGCGCGATCTTCTGCTCGTACGCGATGTGGGTCTGGAATTCCTTGCGGAGCGAACCGTATCGGCCGTCGCCTGCCCAATACTGCCGGAAGTGGGCGATCGCTGTGTCGAGCTCTGCCCGGGAGCGGCCGGGCCAGAACTGCCGCCTCCACAGCGCCTCGGCGCGCCTCCGGAACTCGTCGAGCGCGACCGAGGATCGGCCGCCCGGGATGGCACTGAGCTCGGCGGCGAAGTCGGGTCTGCGCTCGGCCAGGACGGCCTGTACCTCGCGGTGCGACAGCCTGCCAGTCGGCGTGGAGGTCTCCGAGGCGGCGGTCGGCTCCGCAAACTGGACGCGTACCTGGTTGATCGCGGCGTCCGCCGTGGCCCGCAGCCTCGGTACCAGCGCAAGCAGGCCCGGACTGACGTCGTCCCGGCCGGTCAGCTCGTCGAAGACCGAGGCGAGCCGTTGCTCGGCATCCGACACCAGTTCCACCGTGTCGATCCTCGGTAGGGAGGTGATGGCCGGCTGCGCCGACTCCACCGCCGCCCGTAGATCCGTACTCAGGGCCCGCAGTTGGTCGAGTTCCCAGGCGGTCACCTGTTGCGCGGACCAAGCCGCGAGCGGCTCGGCCAGCGCTGATTCGATCTCGTCGCGGATGCGTTTGAGTTGTGCGTGACCGACCAGCCAGGAGTCCAGCGCGGCGAGCACCTGATCGACTTGACCACGCCACTCGTCGCTCGCCTCGGCGCTGAAGGTCTCGGCGGCCGGGTGCCGCTGCTCGAACTCGCGGATGAGGGCCTGGCGTACCGCGTCGGCGGCCTCCCCGTCCGCGTCCGCCAGTACGACATCGAGCCGTTTGCTGAGGTGATTGAGTTCGCTGGCGCGTAGCAGGCGCGCACCGACCCAGGCATCGGCGCTGCCCTCCGACAGTTGGCTGGCGAGGTGCTGCTGCCAGGCGGTGCGGTCGAAGTTCCACGCCGACCGGTACCGATTGTCCAGATCATGGAGGACCGATGCGCGAAGCGCCTCGGCGTCGGTGTGGATTGTCGGTACGTCCGCGCGCCGTCGCACCAGATCGGCGACCGCCGCATCGAGGCGGCTCTCCAGCTCGGTCCGCTCACCGACGATTCCGGCCTGCTCCGGCACCGGCACCGGTTCGAAGCTCAGCTTGTCGCTGTACTGAGTTCCTCCGGAGATCTCTGCGGCCAGGCGGGACTGCTCATCCAATCCCATCGACGGCGGCAGTGCCGGACGGGTGAGATCGAGGTACCGCAGCAGCTTCCGGTCGGTTGCCTCACGTCGTTCGAGCCACACCTGACGGTCGACATTCGGCGGTGTGTCTTCCAGGGCCAGCCCGGCACGCATCTGTTGTACGACGAGCCAGGACTGCATGCTGGCGAGCATGTTCGGCAACCGGGACTCCCAGGCCAGCGCCTGCTCCGGGCCGAACGTGGTCAAGGCCGGATGGTCCGCAGCGAACTGTTCCCGGACCGCTGTCCGGAACGCGTCGACCGCATCCGCCAGCCGCGGCCCGGACAGTGTCGACGTTACCGCCGCCAAACGCTCGGCAATCATCTGCTCGGTTCTCGCCCAGGTCGCCAGGCGCTCGGACTCCACGGCGATCGTGTCCGAGGCGTTCGCCAGCCTCGGCTCCAGCACCGTCCGCTCCCATGAACCCCGGTCGAAGTCCCACCGCTGACGGTAGACGGAGGTGAAATCGTCCAGGAGGTGGGCCTTGAAGGCGGCTGCGGCCTCGCCCTGTCCGGGCCTGCCGGCGGCCTCCGCAGTCGCATCATCGATGCGCTGCGCGAGTTGTTGCCGCTCGCTCTCGAAGCCGGCACCACGCCGGACCGGTACCGGCGCGGCGGTAATGTTCCGCACCAGATCGGGGGTTGTGCTGGCGCTGGGAGTCCCATTGGTGCCGAGGGTTCGGCCGGCGCTGTGGGTTGCGCTGGCGTCGAGGCGGGCGATCACCTGCTCGGCCAGTCGGATCTGGTCGTCCACGCCCAGCGAAACCGGCAGCGCCGACCGACCGGAGACGTCGAGATAGCGGCTCAGCTCCTGGACGACGACGTTCGCGGCGACACCCGGCTCCGCGACCATGCGGTCGCGGAGCACGCGGACCGTCAGCCACGAGTCCAGCTTTTCGGCCAGTCCGGCGTATCTGCTGTGCCAGTTCTCGACGGCGTCCTCGATGGTCTGGCCTGGGGACGTACGGATCTTCTGGAAGTCGTTGATGACGGCTTGGCGGAACGCGGCCCCGGCAGCCTCCATCGGCGCTCTGGTCGCCTCCGTCAGCGCCAGCCGGCCGTACGCCTTCGCGAGGTGATCGTCGACGGTGCGCTCGATCTGTGGCAGAGCGTGAGCGGAGACGGCACGACGATGCAGGTCGGCCTGGAGCCCGCCGATCAGCTCGGTGTATCGCCAATCAAGGGCCGCCCAGCCGACGTTCCACTGCTTCTGATGCATGCCGTCGAGGTCGGCCAGCAGATCATCGCGGAATCCGTTGACGCGCTCGGCAATGCCCGTATCACCGGGATCTAGACTCTGCAGCCTGGTCGTCTCCTGAGCCAGCGCCGCGTTCAGTTTGGTGACGAGTTGCTGGCGGTGACCGTCGTACCCGGCATCCTGGCGTACCGGAACAGGATTGTGCACCAGCGAGCGTGTCACCTGGGAGCGCAGATCTCCGGTGAGCTTGCGCATCTCTGCGGGGGCGGTGGCGAACTTCTCGTCGACTCGGCGGCCGATTTCCGTCAGCAGCAGTTCCTGGTCCGACCTGCCCATCGACGGCGGCAGCTTGGCGGTCTGCTGGCCCAGCGTGGCACGGAACTGGCTGCTCAGCTCCACCTTGACGTCGTTGGCGGCCTTCTCCAGACGCTGTACCTGGTCGGGCGAGGACAGCTGCGAGTGACGCTGAGCGACGAACCGGTCGACCGTAGCGCCGGCACGCAGCTCCAGCATCTGGACGGTGAGCCGGGACTCGAGTGAGGTAGTGACGTCGGTGAGGTTTTTCTGCCACTGGGTGACGAATCCCCCATCGATGCGACCGGCCTCGTAGGACGCCGTGCGTAGACCGTTGGCGAAGTCCTGCTCCACCTTCGCGCTTGCCGCCGTCACGAGAGGTACGGAATCCTGGTCCGGCGCCAGTTGGTTGCGTATGGCGGTCAGCTCTGCCGACAACTGTCGCTCCAGGTCCCGGGCTCGGTCTGCGTGCAGCGAGGACCAGAATTTGTTTTCCGCCTGGTGCTCGTGCTCGAGCCAGCGCCGCAGATCCCCCGACCTTGGCAAATCGGAATGTTCGGCCAGGTAGTCGGCGCGGTAGCCGGCAGCCAGATCGTCCAGTTGTTTCTGCGGGAGGGCGGACCGGTTCGCGGTCAGGTCGACACGTTCGATCCGGTGGAAATTTGTAGCCGCCTGCGAAATTCGTATCTGGGCTTCGAAGTCCACTTCGAGCCAGTCGTCCAGGCTTCGGACAACCTGGTTCCACTCCGCATCGAACTCCCTCGGGTTCAGGCCAGCGACCTGCAGTTCGTCATACGCCCGGGTCAGCCTGGTCGTCGCCATGTCGAGGGCCCGACCGATGTCGCTGAAGGTGAACTCGCCGTGCAGGTCGATGTCGTCGAAGAGGCGGCCTTCCAAGTCGCTAACTGCTTGCCGGACCGCGTCCGGCTGGGCGGCCAGGTCCAGTTCCTTGGTGAGCTGAGGGCCGGTCAACTTCTCGAAACGCAACCGCCACGCGTCCGCCCAGGCCTGCGGGTTGTCGATGTGCTCAAGCGGGACGTTGTGGTTTCCGGTCCGCAGGTCGGCATCGACCCGGGCGACCATGGTGTTGCGGAACTCGGCGATCTGCTGCGGAGTGAGATCATCCGACAGGCCGGCTCGCAGCCGGCCCAGCGTCCGGTCCGCTACTGCCTGTTCCACCCGGGCCACGACTGCGCTCGCTACCAGGACCCGAGTGGCCGAATCCGTGGCTGCCGAGTCGAACGCGGAGTCGGCGGCACGCAGCGCCATGTGCGCCTGATCGAACCGGCTTATCACGAGACCGACCTGGTCCGGGGTTAGCATGTCGCCGACGTAGCCTGAGAAGGCGGCGTCGGGATCATCGGCCCCGGGTTTCCACCGCTCCATGCTCAGCTCGCCGTCGCGACCGAACAGCTCCTCGTGCTGCTGCCGGATCCGCTGACCGAGAGCCGTCCGCACCTCGTTACTGGCCGGCACACCGTCGGCGGCGCTTGCGTGATGGATCGACCGGTTGCCGGAGATGAAGTACTCGACGCGCTGCGGCAGGGACTGGAGCATCGTGGTCAGCCGCTCGTCAACGGCCCGAACGAACGCGCTTCCGTCGCGGCCCGCTCGACCAACACCGGCCGAGAACTCCAGGGCGACATCGTCGGCGGACTTTGTCAGCAATTCCTTGAACCGCGTACTGAATTCGTTACGCAGCGCAGTTATCTCGGTCTTGCTGCCTGTGCCCAGCAATGTTTCGAACTGCCGTGCCCACCTGTTGCCGGCGAACGCCGCGTCGATTTTTGCCTGCGTCCGAGGCAGCCATTCGTCCATCAGCGAGCGAGCGTCGAAGCGGAACGCCATCTGCTTCTGAAGCGCGGCGTACCGGGAGGTGAACTCGGCGATGTCCGGAAACTTGTGCCACCCCTCGGCACCGCCCTTGCCGAGATACGTCGTGACCAGCTTGTCGAAGTCGGACTCGATTCCCTGCCGTACCATCGCCGCCGCGTCGTCGGAACCCAGGACGTAGAAATCGAAGGGCTCCGCCCGGTCGATGTCATCGGCCATTTGCTTTCGGAGCAGTTCGCGGGTGCGGGCAAAGTCCAGTGCGCCTGCGTACTTTTCATCCAAGGCACGTCCGGCGAACTCCGCAGCGGTTGGGGTGCCCGGCCGGGACGCCTCGTCGCCGATGCGTCCCTCGGTGCTCAGCCACTTGATCGCTGGGGAGCCGCCCGGGGTCGGCAGCCCGTGCGCCAGGTCACGCACCTGGGCGGCCACCGAGGGTGGCACCGCCACGTCGGGCGTGCCCACCACCATCGCCGAACCATCGGACTGCTGACCGGCGCGGATCCGCCACGCGTCGGCTGCGGACACGTCAGGCGGCCGGGCCCACACGCCCCAGCTGTGCCACTCCAGCGTCCACCCTTCGGCGAGCCGGGCGGCACCGGGCCGGCCGGAGTGCTCCAAGCCGACCGGGAGACCGTCGAACGAGGCCCCGGTGGCGGACCCGGGACGATGCAGGTGCCATTCGACGGCGGCGTGCGGGAAGGTAGGCCGGCCGGCATGATCGACCGGAACAGCCCGACCGAGGTCGGCGGCGGGCGGACGCCCGTGTAGGACCCCGGTAAGGCCGACTCGTTCACCGAGGGCAGCCAGCTGCGACTCGCCCACGAGGGGTGCGTGTACCACCAGGTTTCGGCCGACCCGGGTGCCCACGTCGGCGAGGAAATCCGCTTCGACACCCGGACCGAGGAACACCCGGGTGCGGCCGGGGACCGCCGTGAACGACCGCGTGGCGTCCAGCAGTTTGTTCAGGCTGTTCCCAGCGACGCCGGAATCCACGACGACGCCAGAGGGCACCACGAAAGTTTTATACCCGTGGGCAGCGGCCAAATCTCTCAAGTGGACGCGCTGGTCGAGGCGAGTGGGCGCGGCGGTGGGCGGGACGTCGGCGCCGCGGGCGAGGCCGCTCAACCCGTCCCCGGACTGCACCCCCCGGCCGCCGTGGAAGACCTGGTCGAACGCGATCAGTCGTTCCTCGACGTACGCGGTGGTGAGCCGACCCGCGACGGGTTCCGGCAGTTGGGCGAGCGACTTCGAGTCGAGCTGGCCGAACGACTTCACGGCAGAATCCCGCTGTTTGGTGAAATCGGGATGGTGCGTTGGCGCGTCGGGCGGCGCGTTGTCTGCCGCGTGGGAACTGGTCGTTGGCCCGGACTCCGGGCGTACCGGCTCGGCCGGCCCCGACGTCGGACGTACCGGCTCAGCAGGGCGCGGGACGGTGAGACCTCCCGAAGACGCGTGCTGGTCGACCATCCTGAGCCAGTCGTCCCGGGCGAACTTTCGATACCGGACCAGGTGCTCGATGCCCTCGGTCCGTACGCTCCGGGTGATGCCCATCAGGTCTGCCTGCCTGACCATCGCCGCCATGTCGGCCTGGACTGTGGACCTGACTTCATGCAGGACGGCCGCCATGTCGGCCCCACGCGGGTTCCGGCCAATAGCCGAGGCGACGGCCCGCATTTCGTCCTTGAGCTGCTTCAGCTCGTGGAAGACCATTCCCTCGACCTGAAGGCGGGACTGTAGGCCGTCGTACGTCGATTTCCAGTTCGCGGCAGTGGCGGTGAACCTCGCGCTCCCCGGCCCGAGGCCGGCATCGATGACCGGCCGCCAGATTCGGTTGAAGGTCTCGTCCACGACGTCCCGAAACGCAATACGCAACTCGGCGGTGACCTCGGGCGGCAGCGACTCCAGCGAGGGCAGCCGGGGCTGGCTGCCGGGCCGTGACCGCGACATCCCGGCGATCTCCGCAGACCTCTGGACAGCCTTGCCGAAGTCGGCGACCGCGTTGGGACGCAGCTTCTCGGCGGCCGCAGCGGTGGCGATCTTCAGCCGGTGGATGTCGTCCAGCGCGGTTACGAATTTGTCCCAGTGGGCTTCGCGAGCGGCTCCGGTCAGGCCGGGCTTCGGCTCCGGCGCCGAATGGGGCTGGTCAACCGGCGCGGGACGCCGCATCGGCTGGTAGAGCCGGCCGATCTCCTTACTGAGATCGCCGAACTCCTTGTTCCGCTGTTTAGCCCACGCGGCAGCGTCCTTCTCCGATTGGTGGAGAAGCCGGCCCTGCTCGACCGTACGCGATGACTCGTCCATGACGGGCCGCTCGCCGACCGGCCGCCCCGCGCGGAAGTCACGCAGGCCGGACCGAAACTCCTTCAACGACTGGGCGAAGGCCTGCCGTTCGGTGGTGACCAGAGCACTGGTCAGCTTCGTGACCTGCGCCGTCGGCATGCCAGCACGGGTGGCGATGTCGGCTGCGACGGTGCGTACGGCCTGGGACATTTCCCCCTGAACGAGGGTCGCGAACTTCTCGTCGATCAGGTTGCGGATCGCCGGAAGCTCCTTGGCGACGCCGGCCTCCGCCGCAAAGTGGTTCGCGAAACGGGTCAACTGAGTGTGCCCCGTCGTGGCGTACTCGGTGGCCGTCCATCTGAACTGGCGGACGATGCCGTCCTTGACCGACGGCCAGAAGTCGGCCAGCAGCGCCTCGCGCTGTGCCGCGCGCAGCGCCTTGGCCGCCTCCGCCGGGGTGAGCGCCTGGTTGGCCTTGCTCACCGCAGCCCCGCCGTCGGCCCGCACGACGGAGTCGAATTCCGCGCGGGCGGCACGGGCCGCCTCGAAGTTCGCCGTCGGCGATACGTCCCGGCCCCGTACCGTCGTGCCGGCAGCTGGGTTGTCGTGCGGCGACGGTGTCAGGTCTCGCGAGGTGGTGCCGGTCGCCGGGTGCTCGACGCTTGGCCTGCCGCGCCCACCGGTACCACCGTGCCCGACAGCACCGGCCAGATCCGCTCGGCTGTTTACGGTGTCCAGCGGTGCGCTGTGCGTCGTTCGGCCCGAGTTGCTGCCGGTCGTGTGCGGGCTCTCGGTCGGCGAGACGGGGTGACGGGAGACCGTGCTCGCCTCGCTCCCCAGGTCGCGCTGCGGCTGGGGCGCGGGAGTGCGGGTCGGGTTTCCCGGTGTCCGTAGATCAGCCGCAGGGGAACGGACTTCCGCCGTCGGGGTACGCACCTCGGGCCCCGGCGTACGGATTTCCGCCGTCGGACCGCGCACCTCTGGCCCCGGTGTACGCACCTCGGGCCCCGGCGTACGGATCTCCGGTGCTGGGGTGCGCATCTCTGGCGCTGGGGCACGCATCTCTGGTGCCACGGGACGATTCGACAGCCCGCCCGCCGACAGATCCGGCCGGCCGGTCGACAGCGGCTCCGACCGTACCGGTGTCTTGCCCGACATGATGTCGGTGCCCAGCGGATCCGTACCCCGACTCGTGCTGGCCGGACGGTGCAGTCCGCCGCCCGTTTCGGACACTTCCTGCAGTGCGGGCGGCGTCCGCACCGACGGCGGGTTGGCAGCACCACCCGTCGCCACGTGTGCCGAGGTGACGCCGCCCGGCACCGCTTCCGGTGCGGTTGGTGTTGGCGTGAGCAGGTTGGCGGGCGTCTTCGGCGGCGGCTTCAGAAAGTTCGACGGGACGGACGGCAGCTTTGCCTCGGCGCCGACCTTGGCGTGGGGCACCTGAGGAGCGTCCTGCGGGGACAGGGTGATCTCGGTGGGACGCGAGGGGGGCGCGACGGCCTTCGGCGGGGTGGGAGGGGCGCCGACGGAGATCTGGTCGGCCTGCGTCCGGGGCAGTTCCACACCGTTGCGGCCGGTCTGCGGAAGCACCGTCGTGTCGGGATGCTGTAGCGAGGTTGCCGGGCGGACGGCAGTCGGCGGCGTGGCTTCTACATGCGGCGCCTTGCCACCCCCGAGCGGGACACCCGGTAGCTGGTCGGGGCCCACATGCGTGAGGTTGGTCTCGAGCCGCAGCGGAGGGGCACCCCCCGGCTTGTTGCCGCTCGGAAACGGGCGTCCCGGGTCAGGGGTGATGTCGCGCGGCCCGCCCAACGCCGGGTCGGTGCCGCCCGAACGGATGTCGGCGGGAGCCCGAACCAGCGGAGTGGGCTTGACCGCAGCCGGGACGTTGACGACGCCGTCGCCGTCGCCCACCACGAACTCCGGGGCGCGCCCGGAGCGGCCAGCCGGCGAACCACCGCCCACGTCGAGATGCCGACCCGAGCCACCGATTGGCGGATGCCCGGTGACCGACGAAGAGGTGACTGACGGGATGTCGGCGGTATGGATGTTGCGGGGCGGGGTGACGCTCCTCGAGACGGATGAGCTGGTCTCAATGGTGGAGTCGAACGACGATCCAACCCGCCCGCCGGATATCGACGACGGCGGTGGCGCACCGTGCAGGCCGCCGACCTCCGGCTGCGGCGCCGAGGTGTTACCCACGGCAGGGACGTCGAGGACTGTGGAGTTGTTGCCGGTGGTCTTGGGGGGCAGTTTCCAGGTACGGATCGAGAAGAGGCCGCCGAGCAGAGCGGCCAGCCCGACGTTGAGGGCCATCCACGGCGACGGCGTGAAGTTGGCGTTGCCGGTGACGGCAAGGTGGGCGATAGCCTCCCCCGCCATCTCGATACCGAGCTGGAGGCCACCGTAGACGAGGATGCCCAATGCCAGGTCCAGCACCAGGTTGGCGACGTAGGACGCTATTCGGCCGAGGTTCGCCAAGCCTGCCAGAAGACCGGCGAGGGCGCCCAGAAGCGGCCCGAGCACGAATGAGAGGGGGATCAGCAGGATGCTGAAGATCCCAGTGAAGATCGCGACGATCTTCGCGATCCGCTCCTTCTCGATCTGCTCTTCGACCTTCTTGGCCATTTCGTCAAGATTGTCAGCCCACTCCCGGCAGGCGCCTTCCGTTTCGGCGACCTTGCTGTCCGTAGCCTCGACGGCTCGGACGGCGGCTACCCTTCCCGCACCGGTCCACTTCGTCATGGCGTTGAAGTCGGTGATCAGCTTCTGGCGCAGGGTTTTCAGCCGGTCCGCCTGGTTACGCCATTCCGTGGCGAGCGCGCGGAGTTTTGCCGGATCGGGGTGGACCGACATCGGGCGTTAGTCGCTCGAAGGTTTCACGGCGGCTGTCCCGTAATCGATCGAAACGGGGCCGTTGGGATTGGACTCCGGGGGAGGCAAGTCCTCGCCCTCCTTTACCTTTACCTTTACGCCAAGCTCATCGGCGAACTTATTGAGGTACTCCGTGGCATTTCCTTCGGCGGCACCGAAGTTGGCTGCTGCGTGCACCGCGCCGTAGCGAAGCAGATCCAGGATCCCGGCCTTGGCCCGGTCGCCTTCCTCCTCGGGTACCCCGAACACATCGGCCTGCACGTTCATCAGTCGCTCGGAGAACGCCTCGGCGGCCTCAGCGGACTCACCAGCCCACCCGAGCTTGAGATCCTCCAGGGTGGCCGCGATCTTCTTCCAGCTGTCCTTGATTAGGTTGAGGTGGTGCAGCAGGTCCTTGTGGGCGATGTCGTGCACCCTGCCAGGGTCCATGAAGATCTGCACCTTGGGATCGTGGTAGGTGGTAGGCGCATTCGATGAGAAGTCGCTGCCCATCACCGCTCCTTGACCCGTTGTCCCAGTCTGGATCTGATTTCGACGCTAGCCGCCACGTCCGGCATCGCCCCAGTCCCCGTTCGTGCCTGATCAGTCGCCTCAATGGGGACATGTGTCGGGGTGTACCCGGGCAGCCGACCGCCGCTGGCGACGCGGGGCCGCCCCAAAAGGGACCTTGCGCCGACGATCGAAGGGACGCGACAGTGCGCTTATGGCAGCCGATGGGCAAGACCTTGTCGATCTCACGGTTGAGTGGACCTCGAAGGACCTCAACGGCGAGCAGGAGAACTTCTCCGTACCCCCGGACAAGCCGAAGTCCGACGGCAACGGCGGCTGGGTCAACGACGTGGGGGAGCCGGTCGACAAGGACGGCTATCCCCTGCCATCAGAGCCCGTAAAACCGAATAAAGAGGGCGATCCGCCGCCGGATCCGGCCAGGCCAGACGAGGCAGCTTTCGCGGTCGCACCCGGCGAGATCCATGACTACCAGGTGGCGATCATGGGGGAAGTGGGCACCCAGATCACCGATTTCGAGGCGATGCGCGACCGGGTCATGAAAGACGAGGACTGGATGTTCTGGGCCCCGAACGCCAACCCGATGAAACATGTGTCAGCCGTCGCCGGCAAGGGCGGAAATGAGATGGGGCGAAACATAGCTTATGACGTAAAGGAGAAGGACCCCAACCCGGAACAGACCGCCGAAATCATCACCGGCCACCACCAACTGCTCCAGAGCGTCGGCGGCGCCATCCACCTCGTCGGCACCGCGATGGGGGTGTTCAACGACGTAGGTCAGATCTACGCCGGCGCCGACCGGGGCGCGTGGATCGACGAGCCGGAATGGTGGATCGAAGGAATGGACTGATCAAACGAGCTTGACACAGCACGACGATGCCACGCCCGGATCCGTCCGAGCGTGGCATCGCCTCGCGGGAGATGTGCGCGGTTCAGCGGCCGCCCGGGAGCCAGGTCCTCAGGTTCATCCACTCCGCCTCCGAGTAGTTGTTCCAGCTCAGGTTGAGCGCCGAGGCGATCTGGCCCATCACGCCGGTCTGCCCGAACAGGCCGTCGGCGGCCAGGTTCCACTGGCCCTGGAGCCCCTCGTAGTAGGTCTTGGCGTCGCCCTGCCAGGTGTCCGCAATCGGCGTGAGCTTCGACTTGAGCGCTTCGAGCTTGTCCACGATCACACCGGCCTGGCGGTTGATCTCGGCGCCCGCGAGCTCGAGTTCCAGTGGCACCCGGAGATGACTGGATGCGGGATCCGGCATTGTCGTTCCTTCCGTTCGGGTGGCCGTTCAGAGCCGAGCGCCGGGAATGTCGCCGTTGACGGCGACAAGGCTGTTGATGTTCGCCATCTCGGACTCGACGTAGTTGACGGCGTTACCACGCAGGCCGCTCGCGATGTCCGACAGCGAGTTCTGCAGCATCCGGCCATAGATGTCGAAGTCATGCATCAGCTGGTTGAACTGGACGGAGGCGACACCCTGCCAGACCGTCTGGAGGTCGATCACGTACGACTTCAAGGCCTTCAGGTCGGCCTCGATCTCGGCGGCGGTGGAGTCACAGCTCGCGGCCGCCGCGGTGACCAGCTCCGGGGTTACCTGTGTCGTCTGCAAAACACTGCGCCCCTCTCGATGGGATTCGCTCGTGGGGACTCACTCGTTCCGTCCAGACTCCCAAGCTCTGGCCGGACAACCCAGAAACCGATTCGGATGACCCGACGGTGACTCGCTCGCGTACTGACGTCCGCATTTGAGGGACATCAGCGCTCCCGGTCCCGATCACGGCGTCCGCTCCCAGCGGCCATTCTTGTAGGAGACCGGCGTGAGGTTGTTGAGGTTGCCCCCTTCGGCCTCCAGGTACCGGTTGTACGCCTGACCCAGCGCGATCACCATCTCGTCGAGCACGGTTTCCAAATTGTTTGCAATTTTGGCAACCTCGTCGTAGATCTCGTAGTACTGGTCCGCGGCCGGACCGTTCCAGTAGAAGTTCATCGCGTGGAACCACGACTTCATCGAGCCGATGGTCTGGCTGATGCTGTCGCGTTCCGCCGCGACCGTGGTCTTCGCCGCGAGTAGCTTCGGGATCTCGACAGCGTATACGGCGTTGATGCCGTCGACGGTTTGAGCCAGTGGCCGCCCGTTGTCGTCGGTCACGATAACTGTGCCGTCCGAGTAGGTCGACTCGATCAGACCATCGTGGTAGCTGATCTTGACGCTCTCGTCGCCCTTTGTGCCAAAGGTCGGCCGGCCCTGGTCGTCGAATTCGGTATACGTCCAGCCGTCCGCTTCAAGCTTTACCACGTTGCCGTCAGCATCGCGAGTGATCGTGGTGTCGCCGTACTTCCAGACGCTACCGCCGTCATTCGTGTACGTGATGTACACGGTTTCGGCGGGGGCGCCATCAGCGCCCGGCTTTGTTCCGAAGGTAGGGCGCCCGTCGGCGTCGAACTTGGTGAAGGTCCAGCCGTCGGCCTCCATCTTCACCGTTGTCCCGTCGGCGTCCTTGGTGATGACCGTCTTGTCGCCGTCGGGGTCGGTGTAGGTCCAGACACTGCCGCTGCTGTTGTAACGGATGTCGACCGTCTCGGTCCCCGCGCCGTTCTCACCCGGCTTGAAGCCGTGCGAGGGGCGACCGTCGTCGAACGCGTCGAACGTCCAGCCGTCGGCCACCATAATGAGCGGTACGCCGTTGGCGTCCTTGGTGACTGTCGAGATCGGCTTGCCACTCGGGTCGGTATAGGTCCAGGTGCTGGTGCCGTCGCTGTTGTAGTTGATCGTGACCGTCTGCCCAGGCTGCCCGTCTGACGGCGGAACGGTGCCATGTAGTGGTTTGCCGTCGGGCGTGAACCGGTCGTAGATCGTGCCGTCCGGCAGCCGCTGCGAGACCACCGCACCATTGGCGTCCCGCGAGACGATCGTGTTTCCGTCCGGGCCCTGATAGGTCCACGTCGACGACCCGTCAGCCTGATAGCTCACCGTCACCGTTTGCGGTGGCTGGCCATCCTTACCCGGAACCGTGCCGTGCAGTGGTCTGCCGTCGGGGGTGAACTGGTCGTAGACGGTGCCGTCGGGGAGTTCCTGCCGAATGGTGTTGCCGGCTCCGTTGCGGAGCACTGTCGTGCCATCGGCGTAACGCCAGGTGCTGATATCCCCGTCGTACGTGATGTCGACGGTCTGCGCTGGTCTGTCGTCTGACGGTGGGATGGTGCCGTGCAGTGGTCTGCCGTCGGGGGTGAATCGGTCGTAGACGGTGCCGTCGGGGAGCTCCTGCCGTACGGTGTTGCCGGCTCCGTTGCGGACGATGGTGGTGCCGTCGGCGTAATGCCAGGTGCTGTTATCCCCGTCGTAGGTGATGTCGACGGTCTGTGCTGGTCTGTCGTCTGACGGTGGGATGGTGCCGTGCAGTGGTCTGCCGTCGGGGGTGAACTGGTCGAAGACGGCGCCGTCGGGGAGTTGTTGGCGTATGACGTTGCCGTCGTTGTCGTGGACGACGGTGGTGCCGTCGTCGAAGGTCCAGGTGCTGCCGTTGTTGTCGTAGGTGATGTCGACGGTCTGTGCCGGCTGGCCGTCCGATGGTGGGATGGTGCCGTGTGTTGGTTTGCCGTCGGGGGTGAATTGGTCGAATACCAC
>NZ_JBSFTE010000027.1:92519-93562 GCF_053590565.1 Micromonospora sp. NPDC003197
GTTGTTGTCGTGGACGACGGTGGTGCCGTCGTCGAAGGTCCAGGTGCTGCCGTTGTCGTTGTAGGTGATGTCGACGGTCTGTGCCGGCTGGCCGTCCGATGGTGGGATGGTGCCGTGTGTTGGTTTGCCGTCGGGGGTGAATTGGTCGAATACCACTCCGTCGGGGGTGGTCTGCTGGATGACGTTGCCGTTGTTGTCGTGGACGACGGTGGTGCCGTCGTCGAAGGTCCAGGTGCTGCCGTTGTCGTTGTAGGTGATGTCGACGGTCTGTGCCGGCTGGCCGTCTTCGCCTTGGACTGTTCCGTGTAGTGGCCTGCCGTCGGCAGTGAATTGGTCGAAGACGGTGCCGTCGGGGAGTTGTTGACGTATGACGTTGCCGTCACCGTTGTAGGTGACGGTGGTGCCATCGGTGTAGTGCCAGGTGCTCGCATCGCCTTGGTAGCTGATGTTGACGGGCTGTGGTGGCTGCCCGTTCTCGCCTGCGAGTAGGCCGTGTGTTGGTTCGCCGTTGGCGTTGAAGCGGTCGAAGACGGTGCCGTCGGGCAACTGTTGGCGTACGACGTCCCCGTCACCGTTGTAGGCGATGGTGGTGCCGTCGGCGTAGCGCCAGGTGCTTTCGTCACCGTTATGGGAGATGTTTACCGGATGTGACTGGCCGTCCTCGCCTTGAACTATTCCGTGTGTTGGCTCGCCGTTGGCGTTGAAGCGGTCGAAGACGGTGCCATCCGGCAGCTCCTGGCGGATGACGTTGCCGTCACCGTTGTAGGTGACGGTGGTGCCGTCGGTGTAGTGCCAGGTGCTGCCGTTGTCGTTGTAGCTGATGTTGACGGGCTGTGGTGGTTGGCCGTTTTCGCCTGTGAGTAGGCCGTGGGTTGGTTCGCCGTTGGCGTTGAAGCGGTCGAAGACGGTGCCGTCGGGTAACTGTTGGCGGATGACGTTGCCGTCATCGTTGTAGGTGACGGTGGTGCCATCGGCGTAACGCCAGGTGCTCGCATCGCCTTGGTAGCTGATGTTGACGGGCTGTGGTGGTTGGCCGTTTTCGC
>NZ_JBSFTE010000028.1:0-86247 GCF_053590565.1 Micromonospora sp. NPDC003197
TGGTCGCAGAACCAGATACCGGAGACCTCTTCAGTTGTCGATCACCGCCACGCCGTGACCTTGATCAAACCCACCACTTCTGAAACACGCCTTAGTAGCTCCTAGGTTGGCGATACCCCGGTTGGGCAGGTCGGCACCGCAGTCGCGGAGGGTGTCACCGTTTCAGGTGGCGAACCATCCCTCGGGTTCTGCACACTGCCGCCGACGTGTGGACCGCCCGGGTCGATGTGCTGTGGCTGGCCAGTGGTGCCGTAGGCGGTGATCGTCACCCTTTCGGGTCCTTGGTATTCGCCCGAGGTCGTGAAACGGTCCGGCGGCAACGGCTTCGCCGAACGCTGGACCCAGAAAAGCGTCCACCCGGTCTCGGCATTTCGGGTGGTTTCGGCGTCTGCCGCGTGGCCTTCGGACGTGACTGTGATGCGGTGCGCCGTCCTGCTGTACAGCCCGACATCGAGCACACTGTTCGGTCCGAGAGCAAGCTGACTGCTGAAGAACTGGTGCGGCGGATCACCGTCCCGCTTGCCCGCAAGATCCCCACTGGGATCGCGTCCGAACCTGGACGTGTCCCAAACCTGGATCGCGCCGGTGTGCGGGTCACGGAACGCGACGACGAAGCTGGGCTGATCACGGGTTCCGATCAAGCCGATCAGCACGTCATATCGGGCGTTGACGTTCGGCGCATCCAGGGTGGCACCTGTCTCGACCAGAGGGCCAAGCCCAGCTATCTCGTCTTCCTGATGATCGGGGAAAAGGGGCCGGCACGCTGGCCCCCCAGACACCTGTCCAACATCGCCGGAAGTGGGGCCGGAACGACTGACCACCATGACAGCGGGTACGACTCCTATCGCGACGATGGCGGCAGCCGCCACGGCCAGTGTTACCCCCTGCCGAATCCGCACACCTTGGGCTCGGCGACGGATCAGTCCCGCTGGGATGTGCACCGTCAGGTCCGCAGTCTCGGCATCAAGCGCGTGACGCAGGTCATCGATATTTCTCATCAGGACTCCCGGGATTGCGCGGGGACAACCGCCCGCATCGACGGGGCGGTTGATCTCACCGGCTCGACGAGGTCTGGAGACACCCGAAGCTTGGCCAGGGCACGGGCGTTCGTGCTCTTGACCGTGCCGAGCGAGATGCCCAGCTCAGCTGCGGTGTCCTGCTCGGTAAGGTCGAGGAAGTAACGCAGGACCACCACAGCCCGTTCGCGTCGGGTCAGTTGGCGAAGCGAGCGGACAACGCTGTCCCGCCGCGCGATCTGGCCACTGTGGTCCGTACCGTCGGGAATGTCCGGCACCATGCCGGTAAGCATTTCGCGCCGGCGGCGCAGCCCACGCCACCAGTCGGTATGCAGGTTTACGATGGTGCGCCGGGCGTAACCGAACGCGTCTCCCGAACGCACCCGAGGCCAGGCCAGGTAGACGCGAGCAAGCGCCTCGGCGACCAAGTCCTCCGCTTGGGCAAGGTTCCCGCCGCTGAGCAGGCACCCGACCCGGTACAGCCGATGAGAGCAGGTGCGTACAAAGTCATCGAAACTTTCCGGTTCCGGCATCAACCAACCCCTTGGCTCGTGTGTCCTCTCGACATACGAATTGAAGGTCTGGAAAGGTTGCGTGACCGGCCGGACCAGTTCCTTGCCGGCCTCGTGAGGGGGAAAATTGCTCTACTATCGCCCAGATGACGAGCAAAGTCGATGTGGCGCAACGGAAACGACGTCTGCGGCTGCGACCGTTCCATGTCGTGCTGCTCGGTACGGTCGTCATCGCGATTCTGCTGCTCGCGCCGATCCGGATCGGGCCGGGGGATCACGAGCAGAACACCAGTTGCGGCAACGCCCTGGACATGGACCTGAGCCCGTGGCGGAACGTTCCGCAGTATTCGGATAAGGCGTACTACCTGGATCTGGCGTACAAGTCCTGCACCACCAAACGCATCGACCGGCTCGCCCAGGCGGCGGGTGTGCTGTCGGTGACCTTCCTGGTCGTGGCCTTCATGAACCGGCGCGACCGGCGCCAGAGTTCGTCGGCCGAGCCGGGCACCCAACTCAGCCCAACCCAGACCAACGATTCATGAGTTAGCGCGCTGGCTAATCCGGTTGGCGGGACACGACCGCCCGGACTGCCTCGATCAGGCTGGTCGTGCGGGGGTCCGGCTCCATGGTGACGCGGAGTCCGTTCATCACGTACCCGAAGGCGATGCCGTCGGCCGGGTCGGCGTAGCCGAGCGAGCCGCCGTGGCCGGGGAAGCCGAAGGCGGTCGGCGACCACCAGGGCTGGTCCGGCAGGGGGAGGCCGAAGCCGAGCGCCGGCCGGGTCGGCGTCAGCAGCACGCGGTCGATTCCGCTGGCCTGTTCGCGGGTGGCGGTGGCGAGGGTGCTCTCGTCGAGGATCCGTACGCCGTCGACCTCGCCGATCAGGCCCGCGTAGAAACGGGCCAGTGACGAGGCGGTGCAGATGCCGTTGACGGCAGGGATCTCCGCCGTCCAGGTGCGCGGGTCGGCGAGGTCGGGCGGTGGGTCGGTCACTGCCACCGAGCGGAGCAGCAGCGAGGTGGGATCGGTGTACGCGGCGAGCACCTCCCGTAGCGCCTCGGGCATTGCCTCGATGGTGGCGGCGGTGGGCGGGGTGACCGGCTGCTCGACGAGACGGGCGACCCGGTGTGCCTCGGTGGCGGGTAGGCCGATCCAGCAGTCCAGGCCGAGCGGTTTGGCGATTTCGTCGGCGAAGTACGTGCCGAGGCTGCGGCCGGAGACGCGACGTACCACCTCGCCGACCAGCCAGCCGTAGGTGAGTGCGTGGTAGCCGTGCGCGGTGCCCGGCTCCCAGATGGGTGCCTGGGTGGCCAGCGCGTCGATCATCGGCTCCCAGGCCAGCGCCTGCTCCAGCGGTATCGGACGGTCGAGTACTGGCAGCCCCGCCTGGTGGGACAGGAGCCAGCGGACCGGAATGTGGCCCTTGCCCGCTGCCGCGAACTCCGGCCAGTACTCGGCGACAGGTGCGTCCAGGTCGAGTTGCCCGCGCTGGGCCAGCAGGTGCGCGCAGGCCGCCGGCATGCTCTTGCTGGTCGAGTAGACCGCCTGGAGGGTGTCCTCCCGCCAGGCGCGGCCGGTGGTGGGGTCGGCGAACCCGCCCCACAGTCGGACCACCTCCCGGCCGTGTCGGTAGACGCTGAGGGCCGCACCGATCTCGGACCGCATCTCGAAATTCGCCAGGAACGCCTCCCTGACCGGCTCGTAACCCGGCGCCACGGTGCCGCTGACCACGGACATCTGCGCTCTCCTCTCAGAGCGTCGGCCCGGACGATGACCAGTCCGGGTAGTGAACGTCAGGATATCCTGACATCTCAAGTCAGGGAACCCTGACGAACATATGCTTACGGAATGGCGGAGGAGATGGTTCCCGGACATGCGGACCTCATCGGGTTCCGACTGCCGGACGGGACGCTGAGCACCGACGCCGCAGCGCCGGCCGACACCGTCGGCTACCGGGCCCGATGCAGTTGCGGTTGGGCCGGCACCAGCGACTATCCGGCCGCCGAAGAGGGGCGCTGGATGGCCACCTCCGAGTGGAGTGGACACATCAGGCCGATCCTGGCGGCCACACCGCCCGGCTGGCTGCTGAGCCGCTCCGACACCCTCCGGGACAACGTCGCCGAACTGGCTGGCACCTGGCCGTTGCAGGCGCTCGGCGTACTCGCCGAGGTGGAACGCTGGCAACGGCCACTGATCGAACAGGCCGTGCTGGCGGCCCGGGAAGCCGGGCTCTCCTGGGCCGAGATCGGCAACGCGCTCGGCATCAGCCGGCAGTCGGCGCACGAGCGCTTCCGCAACGTCGCTGCGGATTCCCGGCGAAGTTGACCCCGCCCGGTGGTACGCCGCAGGGCGCGGCCTAGGCATGCGTAGGTATGCCTAGGCGGCCCGCGCGCTCCGCTAAGCCCCTGCTGAAGCATGAAGATAGGTAGGCGCTTCCGATGTGACAGAACCCCTGTCAACCGACGATTGATTTATCAGTGGTTGACAAGGAGAAAAGCCATGTTTCTACTTCCGGAGACGATGCTGGCGCTGGCGAACGATCACCACCGTGAGTTGATCGCCGAGGCCGACAGGGAGCGCCTACTTACCAGCGCCCGCCGGGCCCGTCGGACCCGTAACGCCAAGGCCGTCCGCGGACAGGCCGACGGTAGCCTGGCGTCGTGCGGACCATCCGAGGCGGTGCCAGCCCAGTGATGATCGGGCGGGAAAGCGAGCTGCGTCGGTTGGCGCAGCTCGCGGCGGCGCGTGCGCCGGCGGTTGCCATCATCGCCGGCGAGCCGGGCATCGGAAAGACCCGGCTGGTGCAGGAGCTACTGACAAGCGTGCCGGCGGAAACCGTCGTGCTGGTCGGCCAGGCGGAACCCGGCTCGCTGTCCCGGCCGTACGAGGTGCTCCTGGACGCCATCGACGGCCGCCCAGCAAGCGACCCCGAGCAGCTTGCGGCCCTCGCGGACCCGCGGCACAGCCCGATCGAGCGCCTGCACACCGGTCTCGCCATCCTGGCCGACCTGATCGGCGACTCGCCTGCGGTCATCGTCTTCGAGGACCTGCACTGGGCCGACTCGGAGAGCGCCGCGCTGTTCGAACGGATCGCCGACCAGCGCGGGCCGTGGCTGCTCATCGGGACGTACCGGCCGGACGAGGTGACCCGTCGCCAACCCGTGGCTGGCCTGCTGGCCCGGATGGAACGCCGACACACCGTCAGCCACGTACGCCTCGATCGCCTCAGCCCCGCGCAGACCGCGGCGTTGCTGGCGGCGGCCACCGGCGCTTCGGTGCCGATGCGCGCCGTGACGGCGCTGCACCAACGCACCGGCGGCAACCCGTTCTTCCTGGAGGAGTTGCTGCGCGCGCTGCCCGGGTACGACGCGGAGGCGCTGGTCGAGCAGCCGCTGCCGTGGAGTCTCGCCGAGGTGTTACGCCGTCAGGTCGACGACCTCGAGACGGTCAGCCACCGTATCGTGGAGGCGGCCGCCGTACTCGGCCACCGCATCCCGTTCGACCTGCTCGCCGACGTGACCGGTGTGGGCGAGGACGCGCTGATCGCCGTGCTGCGTGACCTGGTCACCCGGGGCGTGCTGGTCGAGTCCGGCGAGGACGAGTTCGCGTTCCGGCACGCGCTGGTGCGCGAGGCGATTGCCGAGCAGATGCTCGGTCGGCAGCGCCGTCGGCTGCACGAGGCGGCCCTTGACGTACTGCTGAGCGGTGGCGCCGCCGACCCGGCCATGGTGGCGCACCACGCCCGGGGCGCCGGCCGGTACGACGACATGGTTGCCGCGGCCCGCCGTGGCACTGCGCTCTACCTCTCCATCGGCTCCGCCTACCAGGCCCTGCAACTGGCGGAGCTGGGCCTCGACGAGGTGCCCGACGACGCCGACCTGCTCGCCTCCGCCGCGCGGGCGGCGTGGCTGGCCGGACTGCTGGAGGACGCCCTGCGGTACGGTCGGCGCTGGCGTGACGTCGCCGGCACCACGACCGACCGGGCCGAGTCGCTGTATCTCCTGGTCCGTATCGCCTGGGAGTCCCGCGAGACCGACGAGATGCGCGCCCTGACGCAGGACATCGGGACCCTGATCGCGCAGCTTCCGCCCGGTGCCGACCAGGCGCGGGCGATGACCGCCATCGCGCAGTCGGCGTCCCTGCGCGGGGACCTCAACGCCGCCCTGCTCTGGTCCGAGCGCGCGCTGACGTTGGCGGACGAATTCGATCTGCCGGCGGTCCGCCTGGCGGCGCTGTTGGAGAAGGGCTGGACGCTCACCGAGCGCCCGCAGAGCGCTGCCGCTGGCCGCAAGATCCTGTCCGCCCTCGTCGACGAGGCCGAAAAGGTGGGCGAGTGGGTGCTGGCCGCCCGTGCCCTCAACATCCTGGTGAACGGTGAGCCACCCACCTCGCCAGCCGAGCACGCCGAGACCCTCGAACGGATGCGGGTCAACGCCGAGCGAGCCGGCTTCGAGTCACTCGCGGTAGCCACCTACTTCCAGGGGCGAGCCCGGCTCGCGGTACGGGCCGGCGACCTGTCCGCCGCAATCGCGGCACTGGAGGAGGGGCGCGAACAGGACCGCAGCTACCAGCGCTGGGGCCGTTGGGCCGACTACCACGGCGTCTTTCTCGCCGGGCTCTACCTGGAGGCCGACGAGCTGGACCGGGTCGAGCAGATCGTCACCGACCTGGCAGTGCTGCCCAACAACCCGGCGACCATGATTCCCGGCCTTGCGTTCCACCTCGCCTGCCGGCGTGCCGACCTCCCGCGCGCCGAAGCGAGCCTGGAGGAACTCATCGCGGCCCTACCCGGGCAGACGTGGCGCAGCAACGAGCAGGCCCACGACCTGATCTCCGCCGCGCTGGACAGCGGTTTGCCGGCGCACCGGCTCGACCAGATGGCCACCGCGCTACTCGACGCCGACGTACGGGACGCCTACTGGACACTCGTCGACGCCCAGCTCGCGGAGGCGCGCAGCCAGCACGCCGAGGCGTTGGCCGGCTACCTGTCCATCGCCGACGCCCACAGCTTGGGGCCGGCGGCCCGGGGCACGGTACGCGTCGGCGCCGCCCGCTGTCTGCTCGCGAACGACCGGCGCGAGGAGGCTACCGAGCAGGTGGTGGCGGCCGTACCCCTGCTGGCCGAGTGGCGTGGCTGGCGGGTGGCCCAGCTCTCCCGAGTCCGCGCTCAACTGGGTATGGCCCCGGTCGACGCGGCACCTGCGGTCACCGGCCCGACCGCCCTGACCCCCCGCGAGCGGGAGGTGGCAGTACTGATCAGCGACGGGTTGACCAACGCCGAGTTGGCCCGGCGTCTCTACATCTCACCGAAGACCGCCGCCGTACACGTTTCGAACATCCTGCGGAAGCTGGGCATCTCGTCCCGGACCGAGGTGGGCGACCTCGTCGGGCAGCACTGAGGCGGCGCGGCCCGACCGGGGTACGGCGGTCAAGGGTTCTTGACGGTGAGCACCTCGACCCTGCCGCTGGCCATATCGGCGGCTGCGGGATGGGGGAGGAGCAGCGCCCATCCGGGTGTCTGCGGTGTCTGCGGCGTCAGCCGGGTCAGGTAGCCGCCGTCGGCTTCGTACCCGAAGATCTCGGTGAGCGGGACGACCCTGCGTGACTCGAAGTGTTTCTGTGCCCGCGCCAGGGCTTTTTGGTCGGCGTCGAGCCGTTCACCCCAGGCGGCGACGGCAGCATGGAGCCGGCGGGTCCGCTCGTCGTCGAGGCGGTCATCGATGATCAGCATGATGGGTATCCGCTCGCCAGCTCCCAGGACGACGAGCGATGTGCGGTACACCTGTCCGAGCACCGCCGCCCGGCTGGACAGGTAGCGCTGGTGATAGGCGTAGCTGCGGGCAGGATGCTTACGTCGACCACATCGGAGGGCGATCACGAGCACGATGGTGAACACGATGACGAACGCGATGGGGATCAGGGGAAGCTCGGAACGGGTCGAGGCGAGACCGTCGTCGATCGCGGCGCACATAGCGGTGATCGCCGCCGCAATCGCGAAGTTCCCGAGGAGGGATGCCCAGCCAACGTAGGGATCGGGCAGTTCGACTCGTCGGGTGAAATCTGCCAGCGTGTCGATGGGCGGAGACGGCACCCGGTCGAATTCGGCGATGGGTGCGACCTCGGTCCGCGTGTTCTCCTCCCACACCTGGTGTGGGTTTGCCGGCCACCTCTCGCGATCCTTCATCGCCGTCAATCTTCCACTCAGAGCCGGCCAGCCTCGATGATCCGGTGCAGGAACTGCCGGGTACGGGCTTCGGTCGGCTCGCCCAGCACCTGCTCCGGCGGCCCCTGCTCGATGACCCGGCCGCTGTCGAGGAAGCAGATCCGGTCGGCGACGTCCCGGGCGAAGCCCATCTCGTGGGTGGCCAGCACCATGGTCATGCCCTCGGACTTCAGGCCACGGATCATGGTGAGCACCTCGCCGACCAGTTCCGGGTCCAGGGCCGACGTGACCTCGTCGAGCAGCAGCAGCCGGGGCGAGTTGACCAGCGTACGGACGATCGCCACCCGCTGCTGCTGGCCGCCGGAGAGCCGGTCCGGATAGGCCCGTGCCTTGTCGGCCAGCCCCACCCGGTCGAGCAGGGCGAGCGCCTGCTCCTCGGCGTCGGCCCGGCTGCGTCGGTGCACCCGCCGAGGTGCCAGGGTGATGTTGTCCAGCACGCTCAGGTGCGGAAACAGGTTGTACGACTGGAACACCATGCCGATGCGCTGGCGTACCCGATCCGGGTCGATCTTCGGGTCGGTGATGTGCTCGCCGTCCAGGTGGATGGTGCCGTCGTCGATGTCCTCCAGCAGGTTGACGCAGCGCAGCAGCGTCGACTTGCCCGAGCCGGACGCCCCGATCAGCGCCACCACCTCGTGTTCGGTCACGTCCAGGTCCAGGCCGTCGAGGACGGCGTGACTGCCGCCGTACGTCTTGCGCAGCCCTCGGCAGGTCAGCAGCGACATGTCACCTTCCCGCCTGTCGGCGCGCGGCCCGCAGCGTCACCCAGTCGGTGACCGCGATCAGCGGAATGGCCAGCAGTACGAAGAGCACCCCGGCCAGGATGTACGGGGTGTAGTTGAACGTCTCGGCGGTGGCGATCTGGGCGGCCCGTACCGCGTCGATCGGACCGGCCAGCGAGACCAGCCCGACGTCCTTCTGTAGCGCGACCACGTCGTTGAGCAGTGGCGGGGCGACCCGACGCACCGCCTGCGGCAGCACCACGTGCCGCATCGCCTGCCGGTAGGTCAGGCCCAGCGACCGGGCGGCGGCGATCTGACTCGGGTGGATCGACTCGATGCCGGCGCGGAACACCTCGGCCAGGTAGCCGCCGTAGGTGATCACCAGCGCCAGTCCGCCGAGCACCAGCACCGACGGCATGCCCTGCAGGCGCAGGCCGGGTACGCCGAGAGTGAGCACATACAGCACGATGATCAGCGGCAGGCCACGGAACGTGTACGTGTAGCCGGTGGCCAGCATTCGGACCGGGAAGAACACCGCTCCGCGCAGGGTACGCAGCACCGCGATCACCAGACCGAGGGCGAGCGCGCCGAGGGCGCAGAAGAACAGCAGCCGTACGTTGAGCCACAGTCCGGTCAGTACCTCGGGCAGCGCGTCCCGGGCGATGGCCAGGTCGAGGAAGGACTGTTTGACCCGCTGCCAGCCGGGTGCCCCGGTGACCGCCACCACCAGCAGGGTGCCGACCACGGCGGTGGAGGCGGCGGCGACCAGCACCGAGCGGATCGTCTGCCGTCGCCGGTACGCGGCCCGCTGCCGCTGGATCTCCGACGGCTGGTAGCCGCCCGGTGTTGTGCCGCCCGGTGCCCAGCTGCCGGGTGCCCCACCGGCCGGCGTCTTGCCGACCGGGGGGACACCGATTCCGTCGTGCAGGGTCACGTCAGTTCGGCCGCGCCCGCCGCCTGGGCGAGCCACTTCTTCTCCAGCTCGGCGAGGGTGCCGGCGTCGCGCAGTTCGTTGACGGCCTTGCTGACGCAGCCGGTCAGCGGCGAGTTCTTGTCCAGCAGCAGGCCGAACGCCTCGGGTACGCCGACCTGCGGCACCTGACCGACGATGGTGGCGTCGGTGATCTCCGCGCCGGTGATGTAGAAGGCGGTGGGCAGGTCGACGACGAGACCGTCGATCTGGCCGTTCTGCAACGCCTTCTTGGCATCGTCATTGCTGTTGTAGACCTGCGGCTTGGCGGTCGGCTTGATCACGTCGGTGATCGCCTGGTAGCTGGTGGTGCCCACCTGCGCGCCGAGCTTGGCGTCCTTCAGGTCGGCCAGCGACGCCTTGCCGGCGATCTTGGAGGACTTCAGTGCGATGACCGTCTGCCGGACCAGGTAGTACGGCCCGGAGAAGTCGGCGGCCTGCTTGCGTTCCTCGGTGATGGAGAACTGGTTGATGTCGAAGTCGAAGTTCTTCGGCCCCGGGGCGATGGCGTTGTCGAACTTGACCCGGGTCCACACCACGTCGCTGCGGGCGTACCCGAGCTTCTCCGCCACGGCGTAGGCCACCGCCGCCTCGAAGCCCTCACCGTTCTCCGGCTTGTTGTCCTTGAACCAGGGCTCGTAGGCCGGCTCGTCGGTGCCGATGGTGAGCTTTCCGGCGGTCAGCGTGCGCAGGGCGTCCTTGGTGCAGTCGGCCTGCGACTGGTTGGTCGGGGCCGGGTCTGCCTCCTGAGGAGCGCAGCCGGCGAGGGCGGCAAGGACGACGGTCGCGAGCGCGACGGGGGCGTATCGGCTGGCCATGGCCGACAGCATAGGGGCGGAGGCCGGAAAAATTCCCCCCTGATGTGGTAGGGATCATCGGCGGGGTCGACAGTCGGGGATTCGGCGTCCACTCGGCGTCCATCTGGTGGGTGGGGGTGACCCGGTGGCAGGGGCCACGCGGTGTGGCTGCGAGAATCCGATTCCGTGAAGACGTTCGAGGAGCTGTTCGCCGAGTTGCAGGCCAAGGCCGCTGCCGGCACCCCGGGCTCGGCGACCGTGGCCGCGCTGGAGCGCGGTGTGCACGCGATCGGCAAGAAGGTCGTCGAGGAGGCCGCCGAGGCGTGGATGGCGGCCGAGCACGAGGGCCCGGAGCGGACCGCCGAGGAGATCTCCCAGCTGCTCTACCAGGCCCAGGTGCTGATGATCGCCGCTGGCCTGGACCTTGAGGACGTCTACCGACATCTCTGAGTGCCCCGACCGATTCCGATCGAACTCGAAGGAGCACCAGAGAAATGCTGCGTATCGCCATTCCCAACAAGGGCACCCTGTCCGGACCGGCCGCCGAGATGCTGCGCGAGGCGGGCTACCGCCAACGCGCCGACAGTCGGGACCTGGTCTGCCGGGACGACGCCAACGACGTCGAATTCTTCTACCTACGTCCCCGGGACATCGCCGTCTACGTCGGCTCCGGTGACCTCGACCTCGGCATCACCGGTCGGGACCTGCTCGTCGACGCGGGCAGCCCGGCCGGAGAGGTGCTCGACCTCGACTTCGGCGGGGCCACGTTCCGGCTCGCCGCCCGCGCCGAGATCGTCTCGTCGGTGGAGCAGATCGCCGGGCAGCGGATCGCCACCGCGTACCCCGGGGTGGTGGAGCGCTACCTGGCCGAGCAGGGCATCAAGGCCGAGGTGATCCGCCTCGACGGCGCGGTCGAGAACGCCGTACGCCTCGGCGTGGCCGACGTGGTCGCCGACGTCGTCTCTACCGGGGCCACCCTGCGCCAGGCCGGCCTGACGATCATCGGGGAGCCGATCCTGCGCTCGTCGGCGGTGCTGATCCGTCGCCTCGACGCCCCGGCCAACGCCCAGGCCGACCAGCTGCTGCGTCGGTTGCAGGGAGTTCTGGTCGCCCGCCAGTACGTGATGCTCGCCTACAACGTGCCGGCCGAGCTGCTGATGCAGGCCAGCGCGCTGACCCCGGGCATCGACTCGCCGACGGTGTCGTCGCTGCACCGGGAGGGCTGGGTCGCCGTGCAGGCGATGGTGCTCCGCGACGAGGTGCACCGGATCATGGACGAACTCTACGATCTTGGTGCCCGCGCGATCCTCGTCACCGACATCCACGCCTGCCGACTGTGAGTCGGACCTGGTGACGGTGCCGCCCCGCGCCGTCCGGTACCTGACCGGCGGATGGCAGACTGGACGGCGTGAGCGGTTCCGAGGTGGTACGACTGCGTCCGCAGCGCATCCGGGTGATGTGCTGGTCCATGGCGGTGGTCACGGTGGTGGTGTTCAGCTTGATCGCCACCTCGCTGACCGGGCCGACCGGTAGCGGGCCAGCCACCTTCCAGCGCGGTGATCAGCTCGCCATGATCGGGCTGGGTGTGCTGGTCGCGCTCGGGATCCTGATGTTCACCCGGTTGCGGGTCGAGGCGGACGCCCAGGGCATCCGGGTGCGCAACCTGCTCGGCTCCTACGACGTGCCCTGGGACGAGGTTCGGGCGGTACGGTTCAACCGAGGCTCGGCCTGGGCCAGCCTGGAGTTGGCCGACGAGGAGCAGCTGAACATTCTCGCGTTGCAGGCGGTCGACAAGGAGCACGCGGTGGCCGGGGTCCGGGCACTGCGGGCGCTGCACGCCGCCCACCAGCAGCAGCAGACCGCCACCACGCAGGCTGGCTAGCCCTCACCGGGGCGCGTCGCGATCGAGGGACGCGCCGGGGTGGCCGAGTCGCGACCGGCCGACCCCACCTGGTAACCTTCGTGAGTCGACCATGCTGGCATGACCGTGTGAATGCACAACCAGGCCAGCCATGAAGCGGAGCGCCTGCTCCCACCCGAGTTGCCGACTGTGGCGGCCGGGTCCGGTCACCGGATCGGCCTAGCCGATCCGGCTGTGCGACACCTGTTGTCGCCGTCGACCGGTCGAGCGGGCCCTGGCATATGCCGGGGCCTTCTGCTTCCCGGGCTGGTTCCCGCCGGGGACCCACCGGGGTCGGCTCAAGTTGAGGAAACGGACTTGAGGAGGCCCCATCAGCGTCGAGCCACGCGTGAACGAGCAGATCCGGGCACGAGAGGTCCGGCTGGTCGGCCCAGAGGGCGAGCAGGTGGGCATCGTCCCGCTGGAGCGCGCTCTGCAGCTGGCCGCGGACGTCGACCTGGACCTGGTTGAGGTTGCGCCGATGGCGCGCCCGCCGGTGTGCAAACTCATGGACTTTGGCAAGTTCAAGTACGAGAGTGCACTCAAGGCGCGCGAAGCCAGGCGTAATCAGCAGCAGACCGTCATCAAGGAGATGAAACTCCGGCCGAAGATCGACCCGCACGACTACGAGACCAAGAAGGGTCACGTGGTGCGGTTCCTCAAGGCAGGTGACAAGGTCAAGGTGACGATCATGTTCCGCGGTCGCGAACAGAGCCGGCCGGAGCTGGGCTACCGGCTTCTGCGGCGGCTCGAATCGGAGATCTCGGACCTGGGATACGTCGAGGCCGCACCGAAGCAGGACGGCCGAAACATGATCATGGTTCTGGCTCCGCATCGGGCCGTCAAGGCGTCCGCAACGGCCGCCAAGGCGGGCTCGCCGCGTGAGCGGGAGGCCGGTGCCGTCGAGGTAGAGGCACCACCGGCCGAGGCGGCCGGACCCGCCGGGACCACCGGCGAGTAATAGGGGAGAAACGTTTCACATGCCGAAGATGAAGAGCCACACCGGAATGGGCAAGCGGGTCAAGGTGACCGGTCGTGGCAAGATCGTGGCGGAGCAGGCTGGCAAGCGCCACCTGCTGGAGGGCAAGACCTCCACCCGCACCCGCCGGCTGACCGGCACGGTCGAGGTGGCCAAGGCCGATGTCAAGCGCATCAAGAAACTGCTTGGCCGCTGACGCGCGCCACTTTGACCTGAAGGAGAAGTTGAGATGGCACGCGTCAAGCGGGCTGTGAACGCCCAGAAGAAGCGTCGTACCCTGCTGGAGACCGCCAGCGGCTACCGGGGGCAGCGCTCCCGGCTGTACCGCAAGGCCAAGGAGCAGGTGCTGCACTCGATGCAGTACGCCTACCGGGACCGTCGCGACCGTAAGGGCGACTTCCGGCAGCTGTGGATCACCCGGATCAACGCGGGCGCCCGCGCCAACGGGATGACCTACAACCGGCTGATCCAGGGCCTGAAGCTGGCCGGCGTCGAGGTGGACCGGAAGATCCTGGCTGACCTCGCCGTCACCGACGAGGCGGCCTTCGCCGCCATCGTCGAGATCGCCCGCGCCGCTGTGGCGGCCGAGGGCACCGGTGGCGCGGCGGCCAAGGCCGCCTGACCCGACCCGCTACACCTGGAACGAGGCGCTCCCCATGACGGCACGACAGTCCGGGGGGCGCCTCGCTCCGATTTCTGCCCCGGAGACCCCACTGTTCACTCCCCGTACGCCCCGGGTGGTCGCCGCGCGCCGGCTGCATCGTCGCCGTGACCGGGACACCACTGGCCGGTTCCTCGCCGAAGGGCCACAGGCGGTCCGCGAGGCGCTGGCCGGACCCGCCGGGGTGGTCGAACTCTTCGGCACCCCGGCCGCCCTGGACCGCTACGCCGACCTGGCCACACACGCTGCCAACTCGGACGTGCCGGTCTCGGCGCTGACCGACGAGGCACTGGCCGTACTGACCGAGACGGTCGCACCACAGGGCCTGGTCGCGGTCTGCCACCACCTCGACGTGCCGCTGGCCGCCGCGCTGGACCGGTCACCCCGCCTGGTCACCGTGCTTGCCGGCATCCGCGACCCGGGCAACGCCGGTACGGTGCTGCGTACCGCCGACGCCGCCGGGGCGGGTGCGGTGGTGTTCGCGGGGGAGACGGTCGACCCGTACAACGGTAAGAGCGTGCGCTCCTCGGCGGGCAGCCTGTTCCACGTCGACGTGGTCCGCGCCGGCGACCCGGCCGGGGTGGTCGCCGCGCTGCGCGCCGCCGGCCTGACCGTGCTGGCCGCCTCCGGCTATGGCGAAACCGACCTGGACGACCTCGCCGACGCCGGTGGCCTGGCCACCCCGACCGCCTGGCTCTTCGGTTCCGAGGCGCACGGGCTCCCCGCCGAGCTGGCCGAACTGGCCGACGCCCGGGTACGCGTGCCGCTGCACGGCCGCGCCGAGAGCCTCAACCTGGCTGCCGCCGCAGCGGTGTGTCTGTATGCTTCAGCCAGAGCACTGCGACGTGGGCTGTGAGCCCCGCAGTCGCAAACCTAGGAGAGGTGACCACCCCGTGATGAGCGCCGTACGGCACTCGTTTAGCCAGCCCGCCGGTCTCGGCGGGCGGCAGGGCTGACCTTTCCCCTGTGCACCTCCCACCGGCGGGCTGCGGCGAAGCCGCGTGTCCGTAAACTCGCCATCGCCGCCCGACGAGGGCTGGCGCCGCCGTGAGGGAGTGCCCGTACGCCATGACCTATCGCAACGATCCGTACGACCCGAAGCAGGTTGCCCTGCTCGACCAGAGTGCCCTGGACGAAGCCGTCGCCGCCGCCGAGCAGGCATTCGCCGCCGCCGGTGACCCCGACGAGCTGACCGCCCTGCGGCACCAGCACCTCGGCGACCGGGCCCCGATCTCGCTGGCCCGCCGGGAGATCGGCGCGCTGCCCCCGGCGGCCAAGTCCGACGCCGGCAAGCGGGTCAACGAAGCCCGCCGGGCGGTCGAGGCGACGTTCGCGACCCGCCGCGAGGAACTGGAACGGCAGCGGGCCGCACGGGTCCTCGCCGAGGAACGGGTCGACGTCACCCTGCCCTACGACCGCCGCCCACAGGGCGGCCGGCACCCGCTGAACACGCTGATGGAGGAGATCAGCGACCTGTTCATCGGCATGGGCTACGAAATCGCCGAAGGCCCCGAGGCCGAGCTGGAGTGGGCCAACTTCGACGCGCTCAACATCGGGCCGGACCACCCGGCCCGGGGCCTGATGGACACCTTCCACCTGGACCTGCCCGGCCTGGTGATGCGTACCCACACCTCGACGGTGCAGGCGCGCACCATGCTGACCCGGCAGCCACCGATCTACGTGGTCTGCCCCGGGCGGGTCTACCGCACCGACGAGTTGGATGCGACACACAGCCCGGTCTTCCACCAGGTCGAGGGCTTGGTCGTCGACAAGGGCATCACCATGGCCCACCTGCGGGGCACCCTGGAGCACTTCGCCCGGTCGATGTTCGGCGCGTCGGCGCAGCTGCGCTGGCGACCGCACTACTTCCCGTTCACCGAGCCGTCGGCCGAGTTCGACGTCTGGTTCCCGGAGCACCGTAGCGGTGCCCAGTGGGTCGAGTGGGGTGGCTGCGGCCTGGTCAACCCGCGTGTACTGCGCGCCTGCGGCATCGACCCGGACGTCTACTCCGGATTCGCCTTCGGCATGGGCATCGAACGGACCCTGATGGTCCAGCACGGGGTGCGGGAAATGCGGGACATAGTCGAGGGCGACGTGCGGTTCACCCGCGCGTTCGGAGTCGGGGCGTAGCGGGATGCGGCTTAGCGGGATGCGGCTTAGCGGGATGCGGAACGAAGCAACGGAGACGGTGGTCTGAGTCATGCGAGTGGGAATTTCCTGGCTACGGGAGTACGTCGACCTGCCCGCCGACCTGTCGGTCGAGGACCTCGAACAGGCACTGGTCGAGCTCGGTATCGAGGTCGAGTCCGCGGTGGACCTGCGGACCACGGTCACCGGGCCGCTGGTGGTCGGCGAGGTACGCGAGATCGAGGAACTGACCGGATTCAAGAAGCCGATCCGGTTCTGCCGGGTGGACGTGGGGGCTGCCAACGGCACCGGCGAACCGCAGGAGATCGTTTGCGGGGCCACCAACTTCGCCCCCGGTGACCGGGTGGTGGTGATCCTGCCCGGCGGCGTACTACCCGGCGGATTCGCCATCGGAGCCCGCAAGACGTACGGGCGTAACTCCAACGGCATGATCTGCTCGGCCCGGGAACTGGGCCTCGGCGACGACCACTCGGGCATCATCGTGCTGCCGGCGGACAGCCCGGCCAAGCCCGGTGACGACGCCCGGTCGGTGGTCGGGCTCGACGACATCGTGGTCGAGCTGGAGATCACCCCCGACCGGGGGTACGCCATGTCGGTGCGGGGCGTCGCCCGCGAGCTGTCCCACGCGTTCGGGCTGCCGTTCCGGGACCCGGGCGTAGTGCCGGCCCCCGGAGCGACCGCCGAACCGGCGTACCCGGTGCGGGTGCTGGACACCGTCGGCTGTGACCGGTTCGCCGCGCGAGCGGTCCGGGGCGTCGATCCGCTGGCGCAGAGTCCCGAGTGGATGCAGCGCCGGCTGACCGTCGCCGGGATTCGGGTCATCTCCCTGCCGGTCGACATCACCAACTACCTGATGCTCGAACTGGGCCAGCCGATGCACGCCTTCGACCTGGACCGGATCTCCGGGCCGCTGGTGGTCCGCCGGGCCGAGGCGGGGGAGCGACTGACCACCCTGGACGGGGTGGACCGGGAGTTGGCCACCGAGGACATGGTGATCTGCGACGACAGCGGTCCGATCTCCCTGGCGGCGGTGATGGGAGGCGAGACCAGCGAGGTCGTCGCCGGCACCACCAACGTGCTGTTCGAGGCGGCGCACTGGGACCCGGCAATGGTCGGCCGGACCGCGCGGCGGCACAAGCTGTTCAGCGAGGCGGCCAAGCGCTGGGAGCGTGGCGTCGACCCGGCCCTGCCGCTGGTGGCGATCGACCGGGCGGTCGCGCTGCTGACCGAGCACGCCGGCGGCAACGCCAGCGACGAGATCCTGGACCTCGACCACGTGTCGGCCCCGACGCCGATCATGTTCGACCCCCAGCTGCCCGGCCGCCGGATCGGCGTCGACTACTCCTCGGCCCGGGTCACCGAGCTGCTGGAACAGGTCGGCTGCGCGGTGACCGAGGGCACCGACCGGCTGGCCGAGGACCCAGGTTCGGTCGCCACTGGTAGCGCCGAACCGGCCGGTCTCGTCGTCACCCCGCCCAGCTGGCGGCCGGACCTGACCGACCCGATCGACCTGGTCGAGGAGATCGTCCGGCTGGACGGCTACCACCGGGTGCCGGCGGTGCTGCCCCAGGCCCCGGCCGGTCGAGGGCTGACCGCCGAGCAGCGGCGTCGCCGCTCGGTGGCCCGGAGCCTGGCCGAACACGGTTACGTCGAGGTGCTCGCCTACCCGTTCGTGGCACCCGAGGTGTTCGACGCGCTCGGGCTGCCCGCCGATGATCCGCGCCGGTCCGCCGTACGACTGGCCAACCCGCTGTCGGAGGAGGAGCCGCTGCTGCGTACCACGCTGCTCGGCCCGCTGCTCGGCACGTTGCGGCGCAACATTGGTCGGGGACAGCGGGACCTGGCCCTCTACGAGATCGGCCTGGTCTTCGAACCGAAGCCGGGAGCCGGTGCGCCGCCCGCCATGGGGGTGGACGAGCGGCCGTCGGACGCCGACCTGGCCGCCGCCGAGGCGGTGGTGCCACGCCAGCCGTGGCACGTGGCGGCGGTGCTCGCCGGTGAACTGGACCCGGCCGGCTGGTGGGGCGCGGGACGTCCGGCTGGCTGGGCCGACGCGGTGGCCGCCACTCGGCTGGTGCTGGCCACCGCCGGCATCCCCGACGAGCGGGTCACCGTCCGGCAGGCCGAGCGGGCACCGTGGCACCCGGGGCGCTGCGCCGAGGTGCTGGTCGACGACGTGACCATCGGGTACGCCGGTGAGCTGCACCCGTCGGTGGTCGACGCGATGGAGCTGCCGAGGCGTACCAGCGCCATGGAACTCGACCTCGACCTGGTACCGCCAGCCCCGGTGGTGCCCGCCCCGTCGACCTCCCACTTCCCGCCGGCCCTGATCGACGTGGCGTTGGTCGTCGACGACGAGGTGCCCGCCGCCGAGCTGCGCCGGACCCTCGCCGAGGGGGCGGGGGAGCTGCTGGAGTCGATCCGGCTGTTCGACGTCTACACCTCGGCGGAGCAGTTGGGCCAGGGGCGCAAGTCGTTGGCGTACAAGCTGACGTTCCGCGCGACGGACCGGACGCTCACCGCTGAGGAGGCGGTGGCTGCCCGGGATGCGGCGGTGACCCAGGCGGCGGCCCGGTTCGGGGCCACTCTCCGGGGGGCCTGACCCGATGGGTACGGCAGTCGTTGTCGTCGTGCTGGCCGGCGTTTTGGCGCTGGTCATCGCGACCTCGGTTTGGCTACGGCGGCGACTGCTGATCGTGTCGGTCGTGGGCCGCAGCATGGAGCCCACGCTGCGGTCCGGGGACCGGGTGTTGGCGCGTCGGGTGTCACTCGCCGCCGTCCGGCGGGGTGATGTCGTCGTGGTGGCGGCACCGGCACAGATGACGGCCGGTTCGTCGGAACCGCAGGCCGGCTCGCCCGGCCTGCTCATCAAGCGGGCGTACGCGGTGCCCGGTGACCCCGGTGACCCCGGTGACCCGGTGACCCGGTGACCCGGTGCCGGTGGACCGGGTGCCGCTTCTGCGCCGGGAGCCGGACTCGGTGGTACCGGCGGGCAGCCTGGTCGTGCTCGGCAGGCTGGCCACCGACCAGTGCGGCCGCTGGGCCCCACGGTTCTGGCACTACGTCGCGTCCCAGCCATCGACGATTGTGCCAGTAGTTGTGAACGCCATGTTGCCTGCTGACGTCACAATCCTGAGCTGGCTCAGCCGTCGGACCTGAGCCGGCTCAGTCGTCGGATTCGAGCTGCGCCATCGCGAGCAGGCCGGTGAGGTCACGTACGGTGATCCGCCGGTAGTCGGTGTCGATCAGGCCGTCGCTCCGTAGTTCCCGGAGTGCCTTCTGCACCGTCGTTTCGGCCGCGCCGCAGATGGTGGCGAGTTCCGGTTGGGTCAGGCGTACGTCGATGACGAGGCCGTTCGGCGTACGACGTCCGTGGGTGCGGGCGATCGCGGCGATGATTCGGGCGACCCGGGTCGACACCGGGTAGGACATGAAGTCGATACGGTGGCGGTTGGACTGGCGTAGTCGGTCCGCCACCATCGCCGCGAGTTCGACGGCCGCGTCCGGGTGGGCCGCGAGGAACGGCTTGAACTGTCGCATGTGGATGACTCGGACCAGGGCCGGGCTGCAGGTGGTGACCGTTGCCGATCGCGGCTTGTTGTTCAACGCCGACATCTCGCCGACGAGGTCGCCACCGACCCGGATGGCGAGCAGCGCGGTCCGGCCGTCTCCTGTCGTCACCGTGACCTTCGCCAGACCCTGGCAGATCAGCACCAGGTGCGAGTCCTGATCCCCCTCGCGGAGCAGGGTCTCATCGGCGTCGACCCGTCTCGCCGTACCGAGCGTCAGTAACTCCGCCAGGCTCGGCTCGGTGAGCCGGCCGAGTAGCGTGCCGTACGGCCAACGCGGGTCGGGGTGGCGGATTTCGTTTCGCACGGGTACTCCTGTCCGACGATGCTCCGAGTCGCGAGACAGCAGCCTAGTCGCACAGTGACGATGGGCAATATCTTTGCGGGACGAGTCGTTTCGTCGGCCTGCTTTGGTGAGGCAACCGGCGGCGAACCGGAGGAGGAGTAGCAGGCCCAATCGGTAGATCGGGTCGATGTCCGTAGAAAAGAGCAGGGATGTCAGGTCGAGGAGGGTGATGCGATCAGCCAGTGCTGGCATCGACATCAGGACGATGAGCGGGTCCGTAACAGCGGAGCGGGACAGGCGGATGATGGCTGATTTCGGCATGACTCCACAACATCCGAATCCGTCGTTGTAGATATCTCCCTGCGAGGGGATGACAGCTTTCCGACCGTACCGTGGCGGTTTTCTCCGTGATCGTCGCTGTTTTGCCCGCGATCATGGAGCGCGCTGGCAGCTGTTTTTGGTGAAACCGTACTTCTACAGGGTCTTCACGTCGGGAGTCGGATTACCTGTTCATCCGTGTCCGTCACCGCGACGGGCCGGTTGTCGAAAGGTGATCTGGCATGACCGAGCCCAGCCCTCCGGACCGTCGATTGCTGATATCCGTGGACATGGAGCGATACAGCCGGCGAGGCAACCTGATGCAGTATGAGGCGCAGCGCGCATTTCAGCAGATGCTGCATGACGCGGCGCGCAGCGTGGGCCTCGATCGGGTGGCCTGGAAGACCCAGCAGGCCGGTGACGGGGAACTCGCCATCCTTCCCGCCGAGGTGAAGGAGCCGACAGTCATCGGCAGGTTGGTGCCGGCGTTGAACCGGTTGCTGCGCCGGTACAACAGCAGCCGACTGCCCGAGGCGCGGATCCGGCTCCGGGTCGCGCTGTACCAGGGGCTGGTGCACCTTGACGGAGCCAACGGTTTTCCGGGCAACGCGGTGAACAACGTCTGTCGGCTGTGTGACGCCCCGCCGCTCAAGCGGGCGCTCAAGGCATTCCCCGATGCCGGGATAGCCCTGATCGTGTCGTCGGACATCTATCGCGACGTGGTGACCGAGTACCCGGAGGAGTTGCGGCCGGAGCGGTTTCGTCAGGTGGAGGTGAACCACCCGGACAAGGACTTCCGGGAGTTCGCCTGGATCTGTGTGGTGGACGAGGACCTGGGACAACTGGCCGTCCTCGATCCGGTGGCGGCCGAATCGCTCGGGCTGATCGGATCAGAGGCCGAGACCGGACGATCCGAGACGTCGGCCAGCTCACAACCGTCCGGCAGTTCGGGCGCGGGGGTGCGGCCGGCCGGTGCGCCGGACGCGGACCGGCGCGGGGGCGGCAGCCCAGGTGCGGCCGGCGGGTCCGGCACCGAGCCGGGTGCGATCCGGACCGGTGACATCCGGGTCGAGGGCCAGAACGCGGTCGGGCACGGCAGCATGGCCATCGGCTCGATTGGCGGCGACTTCCGGCCCGACGGGCCGGCGCGGCGGTGAGCCCGATGCAGGAGGAGAACCATCTCGGCTATCCCGAGCCCGGGGAGCACCAGCCACCGACCGAACCGCCCCCGTCATCGCCAGCAGCACCGTCGGATGAATTCGAGGAGAGCACGTTCGCGACCGACCAGCCGGAGCGCGGCCGCCCGGGTGCCGGGTCCGAACAGGAGACGGGCGTACCCACGCCAGGCGACTTCACCGACGACCAGGACGACCAGCTGAAGCCGCACGACCTGTTCCAGCGACTCCAAGCGTTCGTCGAGCCGAGCGGTGGGATCGAGGTCGGAGACCAGTCGGTCCACGGGCAGAACGCGACCGGCCACAACGCGACCGCCATCGGCGTGGTCAACATAACCACCGCCAGCGAAACGACCGAGGCGGAGGCCTGGCTTGAACCGATCTCCACTCTCCGATTGCGTCGGATGGCGGACGGCTACGCTCCGGCCAACAGCGATGGCGAGCTGAATCAGCGGCTGCGGAGTCAGCGGCTGGTGTTCCTGACCGGTAAGCCGGGTAGCGGCCGGCACACCTCCGCCTGTCTGGCGTTGTCCCAGCGACACGACTCTGACCGGATCGGTGCGCTCTCGGCCACCCGGATCCGTGCCCTCCTCGGTGCCGCTACTCCGCTGCGCAAGGCATGGGGCTACGTCCTGCAACTGGACAAGAGTACGGACCTGGACGAGATGGCGTTCGTCGACCTGGCAGCCCGGTTGGAGGTGCTGGAGGCGAGCGTCGTCGTCATCGACGAGAACAGAGCCGGCTCGTACGAGTTGGACGACCATCTGGTGAGGCATCGAGCCGCCGCACCGGAGACGGTTTTCCGGGTCGGGCTGACCCGCCGCCTCCAGGGCCGATGCGTGGGCGACTGTGTCGACTGCCAGGGAAGCTGTGTCGACAGCTACGTACGGGATGAGTGCGGGGAGCACCCGTCGCTGCTCGCCTACTTCGCCACCCAGCCCCGTAACGCGGAGATAGCCCATGTCGCGCGGCGGATCGCGGACCGGGCACCCAGGGGAGCGGCGTTGACGGCCCTGCTCGAACACGAGCTTCCGGTCAAGCTACGGGCCCGGGCCGAGGAGATCCTGCATCCGGTGCGAAGCGGGAGTACGGCCCTGGCAGCCGACGAGACCGACCGGCTGTGCGCGTTCCGGATCTCCTGTGCGGTGCTGGAAGGGGAGCCGGTCGCGCAGCTGAGTCGATCGGCGCACCGGCTGCTCCACCCGGGGAACGGGGCGGTGGCGGATCTTTCTGGCGGCCTACTACGTCAGCCGGACCTGCGTGAACTCCTCGGTGACCTGCTCTGGCAAGCCACCGGCCAGGACGACCACGGGGCAGCGGCGGGTCGTACGGAGTCCATCCGGTTCACCCTCGCCAACCAGACACTGCCCCTGCACATGTTGGCGGTCGCCTGGCGGGACTGGGGTACCGGGCGAATGCTCGGCTGGCTGGACGAGCTGGTCCGCACCGAGTCACCCGGGGTGCGGCTGGCGGCGGCCCGGGTGATCGGCTGGTCCGCCGGGCAGGACTTCGATGCCGCCGTGGCGGTGCTGGGCCGGCTGTCCCGGGAGCGTAGAGCCGGGTTGCGTCAGGCTGCCGGGGTGGCGATGGTCGGTGCCGCGACACAGCCTGTGCTGCGTACCCGGCTACGACGAGTGGTGGGCGGCTGGGCCACCGGCTCCGCCTATCAGCGCGATACGGCTGCGCGGGCCTATGCGCTGGGGTTGAGCTGGCTCTGGCCCGAGGTGGCGATCGAACAGCTACGCCTGGTGTCGGCGGATCGGATGCAGCGGTACACGCACGTGGTCGCACGGGCCATCGACGAGGTGTACCAGGCAGGACACGCCCGGGTACTCGTACCGGCCCTGGTCGACTGGGCGAACTCGGCGAACCGGGAGGTGCGGATCCAGGCCGCTCGTGCGCTGCGCCTACTCGCGGCCCGCTGGGCGGAGCCACACCGTCCACACTGGCCCGCTCTGCTCGATTTGGTCAATGAAGGAGTGTTGGAGCTTTCGGACGTGGCCGCGCTCTGGGCAGCGGCGCTCAGTCTGCCCGAGACCGCGTACCGGTCCTGGCGGCTGCTCGGGCACTGGATATCCCGCGCACACCCCTATCCGGACGTCGTCGACGCGGTCACCGGTCTGCTCGCCGCAGTGGTCGCCGACGCTCGGCTCGGGAGTCGCCTCGCCCACCAGTACCTGCACGTGTGGCAGCCGAACATGCCGCAGAACAACGTCCTCGACCGTATTCCACAACTATTGACAAGGGGCTGACCATGTCCGTTCCTCCCCTCCCCACCGGTACCGGGCCGACTCGGCCCCGGTCCTTCGGCCGATGGCTGCGGGACCTGGTGGCGGGCCCGCCCGCCCACGTTCCGCTGCTGCCGCCACCGCCGCCACTCCCGCCTTCTCCTCCGGTGGCCGTTACCCAGCAGATCGAACCGGACGAGCCCATTCTCGTGCCGGCCGAACGCGACGCCTTCGACTTCTCCATCTATCCGGTCTACATCTGGTCCGGGGTCGGCCTGCCGGCCCAGCAGCTACGGCTGTACGCGCACCAGTTCGAGGGCTGGGCGCGCCGGACGGTACGCGACGAGGCCATTGGAATCGCCCGGCAGCACGCCCCGCACCAGGGGCGAGCCCTGGAATGGGCACTCAACGAACGGTTCGACAGCCAGAACTGGCCGAGGAACTATCGGATCGACGGACTGGTCCTCAAGTTTCGCCCCCGGGTCCGGGTGGTCCTGGACCAGCGGATCCGGGACTACCTGCGCCCCTACTGGCAGGAGCGGATCAGGATGGAGTGCGACCACGAGTTGGGCCTGCTCCGGGCGAGGCTGGTGGCCGAGCTGACCCGGGAGTGGTGCGAGGTGCTGCGCAGGTTGGAGCTGGAGCCGACGGCAGCGCATGCGTCGCGGTTGACCGACGAGCGGTTCGCGAAGGTGTTCCGGGAGTTCATCGAGGAACAGCGTCAGGTGGTGCCGGACATCGTGGACCTGCTTCAGTACGCGGTCGGGAAACACGACGACCTGGGGCTCGGTCCATCGGAGTTCACCCAGGCGTGGGACGCCGCGCTGCGGACGTACCAGAAGCAGCATGGCTTGACGATCGGTGCCCAGCCGACCCGGTGAGAGCGGGCATCGCCTTCGTGTCGGCAGCGGCGGGTCGAGGGGCGAGTGGGCTCGCTCCCGGCCCGCCGCAGTCGATCCGGTAGAGTGGCGCGCATGATCATCGAGTTCATCCGCCTGCGTTCCGCCTGAGGCGGCGCGTCGTGCCGGTCGTTTTCCGACCGGCCCTCATGTGACCTGGTCGAGCCCTCGTCTGACGGACGGCGAGTGGCCCCGGTCGCGTCCGCGTCGTGTCGCCACCGGATGGCAGCCTTCCTCCGACTCGACAGGACTCTTTTTCATGCGCAAATCACGTCATATCGCCATGGTCGGCAGTACCACGCCGAGCCACATCTATCCTTCGCTTGCCCTGATCCGTGAGCTGGTCGACCGGGGGCACCGGGTGACCTACGCGGTCGGTGAGCCGCTGACCGGCCTGGTCGCCCCGACCGGGGCCGAGCCCATCAGCCATCCGTCGATCCTGCCGCAGGGCGACACCGCCTGGCCGGAGGATCCGGGTACGGCGATGCGGGTGTTCCTCGACGAGGGCATCGCGGTCCTGCCTCGGCTGACCGCCCGCTACGACACCGACCGGCCGGATCTCGTGCTCTACGACATCGGCGGGCTCCCCGGACCGTTGCTGGGAGTCCGGTACGGCGTACCGGCGGTGCAACTCTCGCCGACGATGGTCGCCTGGGACGGTTACGAGGAGGACATGGCGGAGGTCCTCACCGCCATCTACGAGTCACCGTCCGGGCGGGACTACTACGCCACCCTCGGACAGTGGCTGGTCGAGAACGGGATCCACGCGGACCCGCGCTGGCATCTCGCCCATCCGGAGCACGTGTTGTCGCTGATCCCACGGGTGATGCAGCCCCACGCCGAGCGGGTGCCGGATTCGGTGCGGTTCGTCGGCCCGTGCCTCGACCCGGCCCGGCTCGCCGATGCGAGCTGGGCACCACCGGCCAGCGGCCGACGGGTCCTGCTGGTCTCTTTCGGTACGGCCTACAACGACCAGTTGCCGGTCTACCGGGCGTGCCTGAGCGGGTTCGCCGACTCGCCGTGGCACGTCGTACTGGCCATCGGTGACAAGGTGGATCCGGCCGACCTGGGGCCGCTGCCGGAGAACGTGGAGGTGCACCGCCGGGTGCCGCAGTTGGCGGTGCTGGCCCACGCGTCGGCCTTCGTCACGCACGCGGGGATGGGCGGCTGCACCGAGGCGCTCTGGTTCGGCGTGCCCACGGTGGCGATCCCGCAGGCGGTGGACCAGTTCGGCAACGCCAACCTGTTGGTCGCCAACGGTGTCGGCCGGCAACTGTCGGCCGACAAGGTCACCGCAGCGACCCTGCGCGCGGCGGTGGACGCGGTCGCCGACGATCCGCGGTTGCGGCAGCGGCTGGCCGAGATCCAGGCCGAGGTACGCGCCAACGGTGGCCTGCGGCACGCGGCCGATGCGGTGGAGACGTTCCTGGACCAGTGACCACGGCGACTACCTGAACGAGTAGTCGCCACGTCAGGGTGCCCGCCGCAGGACGTGGCGGCGGGCACCCATCCTGTGGCCACATCTCGTTCCTCATCTCCGGTCAGTGTGGGAAAAGGTCGGGGCCGGAAAACGTCGGTCCACTGGCATATCCTGGCCGCCCCCAGGAAGCCAGTGAGAGATGCGAGAGAATGACTAAGCTGCCTGCTTTCCCGCTGCCCTTTGCGAGTTACCCCAGTACGCCAGCCGTGGAACCCCGGACGCTGCGGGAACTGCAGATGATGCAGCTGAGCGCCCACATCCGGGCAAAGCCGCAGTGGTTCGTCAAGATGCACGACGCCGACATCGTCGCCAGGTGGACGCGGGAAGCGGCTGCTCAGGGCCTGACCGAGGCGCAGATCCGTTATGTGCTCGCCGAACTGGCGCACTACGCCGAGCTCCGGGACGAGTCGACCGGCATCGAGGTGTCCGCCGTCGACGGGGTGTGGCAGTCGGACACGCTGATTGACAGCGAGTTGAGGTCCCGGCTGCGGGAGGCGGTGCGGGTGTTGGAAGAGGTCCCCGAAGCTGAGCAGGACTGGCATCCGGGATCGAACGAGCAGGTGCTAGATCTGGTGCATCCCTCCCTGTTCTGTCTCGTACGCCACGTGAGCCCCATCGACGACTCGGCCTGGAAGAGCTCTCCCAACGTTCAGCCGTACACGTACTCGGAGAAATTCCAGTGGCTTCCCACGGATGTCGAGGTCGACGACGACGGCAACGCTGTCTTCGGTTCGTACGTCAACAACGTCCACCCCGTGGCCCATCGCGACCTCGAATCCGTCCTGCCTGTCCTCTTCGCGCGCCTGCGTCCGATGTTTGAAAACGTGCTCACGGATCTGCGCCAGCCGCAGCCCCTGCGGATCACGGCCGAATCCTGGGCCTGGTATGACAATGCCCCGGACCAACCGGTCGAGCCGACCGACGGCGACGAGGCGGCCCGTGATGCATACAACGTAGCCATGGAAGAGTGGTCGGAGACCCGCCGCCCGGTCGTCCCGGACGCCCCGGTCTTCAGTCCGCCCGCACTCCCGGACAACTCCGCTCGGGTCGACCTGCGTGGCCGCCGGCTACAGGTCATCGTCAAGCTCGCCAACATTCACCTCACCCCGGACAAGCCTGAGTACCCCGGAGGTAGCTGGCATGTCGAGGGGATGCTGAACGAGCGCATCGTCTCGACCGGAATCTACTACTGGGACAGCGAGAACATCACCGCCAGTCAGCTCAGTTTCCGGACGGCGATTGAGGATCCGGACTACGAACAGGACGACGCCACCGGTGTGCGTGAGGTCTACGGTCTGGAGAACGAGGACTCGCTCAATCAGGTGCTGGGGTCGGCGGACACCCACGCGGGCCGCTGCCTGGCGTTCCCGAACATCCTCCAGCATCGGGTCGCCCCGTTCCGCCTCGCGGACCCCACCCGGCCGGGACATCGCAAGATCCTGGCCTTCTTCCTGGTCGACCCATCGGTGAAGATCGTCTCGACAGCCGACGTGCCGCCACAGCAGCCATGGTCTTCGACCTCGACGATGACGCTGGAGCAGGCCAAGGAGTACCGCGAGCAACTGATGCAGGAACGGAAGTTCTTCGTCGACGAACACAACGAGGAGTTGTACGAGCGAGAGTTCTCCCTCTGCGAGCACTGAAGCGTGTTGGTGCCCACCGTCGGGGTGGGCACCAACGGCTGGCCGCCGGCGGGGTGGCTCGTTGCATGACCATGCACTCGGCTGCATTGAGTTGCGGTCGGCTGGTGTGCCTGCTAGGTTCTTCGCATATAAATGCGGAGGCGGTTATGGGAATTCGGGTAGCGGTGGCCGGGGCGAGTGGCTACGCGGGTGGGGAGTTGCTGCGTCTGATCGCCGGACACCCAGAGTTCGACATGGTGGCCGCCACCGCGTACAGCCAGGCCGGTGCGCCGGTTGCTGCCGTACATCCGCAGCTCACCGGCCTTGACCTGGTGCTCGGCGCGACCGATCCGGCGGTGCTGGCAGAGGCAGACCTGGTCTTCCTGGCCCTGCCGCACGGCCAGTCGGCGGCGCTGGCCGCCGCCCTGCCCGGGACGGTCAAGGTGGTCGACCTCGGGGCCGACCACCGGTTGCGCGACGCGGACGCCTGGACCCGCTACTACGGCGGCGAGCACGCCGGGGCCTGGACCTACGGCCTGCCCGAGCTGCCCGGTCAGCGGGCCGCCATCGCCGAGTCGAGCCGGGTGGCCGCCACCGGCTGCTACGCCGTGGCCACCACCCTCGCGCTCGCCCCGCTTATCGCCGCCGGGGCCGTCGCGCCCGAGGACGTCGTGGTGGTCGCCGCCTCCGGCACCTCCGGAGCCGGCCGGGCCGCCAAGGCCCACCTGCTCGGCAGCGAGGTGATGGGCGACCTGTCGGCCTACAAGGTCGGCGCGCACCAGCACGTCCCGGAGATCAAGCAGGCCACCGGCGCGACCAGCCTGTCGTTCACCCCGGTGCTGGCCCCGATGCCGCGCGGCATCCTCGCCACGATCACCGCCCGTCCGGCGGTGGCCGGCCCGGACCCGCGCACGGTGCTCACCGAGGCGTACGCCGATGAGCCCTTCGTACGGGTGCTGCCCGAGGGGACCTGGCCGCACACCAGCGCCACCCTCGGCGGGAACTCCTGCCACCTCCAGGTCACCACCGACGTCGACTCCGGTCGGGTGATCGTCTCCAGCGCCATCGACAACCTCGGCAAGGGCGCCGCCGGGCAGGCCATACAGTGCGCCAACCTGATGCTGGGCCTGCCGGAGACGGCCGGCCTGCCCGCGTACGGGATCACCCCGTGAGCGGTTGCACCATCCGGATCGACGAACGGATCGAGGAAACGGCATGAGTGTCACGGTGCCGAGGGGATTCCGGGCGGCCGGGGTCGCCGCCGGACTCAAGAGCAGCGGTGCGGCCGATGTCGCCCTGGTCCTCAACGACGGGCCGGACGCCACCGTCGCCGGCGTCTTCACCGCCAACCGGGTCAAGGCCGCGCCCGTGCTCTGGTCACAGCAGGTCGTCCGGGGCGGTGTGGTCCGCGCGGTGGTGCTGAACTCCGGCGGAGCCAACGCCTGCACCGGAGCGCCCGGGTTCCAGGACACGCACGCCACTGCCGAGCACACCGCGACCAGCCTCACCAACTCACTGCCCCGGATGATCGTCGGGGCCGGCGAGGTGGCGGTCTGCTCGACCGGGCTGATCGGCGAGCGGCTGCCGATGGACAAGTTGCTGCCCGGCGTCCGCTCGGCGGTCCGCGAACTGTCCCGCGACGGCGGCCCGGCCGCCGCCAGCGCGATCATGACCACCGACACCAGGTCGAAGATGACCGTCGTCGCCGGTACCGGCTGGACCGTCGGGGGCATGGCCAAGGGGGCTGGCATGCTCGCCCCGGCGATGGCCACCATGCTCTGCGTACTCACCACCGATGCGGTCGCCGGTCCGGATCTGCTCGACGCGGCGCTGCGGGAGGCGTGCCGGGTGAGCTTCGACCGGATCGACTCCGACGGCTGCATGTCGACCAACGACACGGTGCTGCTGCTGGCCAGCGGGGCGTCCGGGATCGAGCCGACCCTGGCCGAGCTGACCGCTGCGGTGACCTCGGCCTGCCACGACCTGGCCCAGCAGCTCCTGGCCGATGCCGAGGGGGCCACCAAGGAGATCGCCATCGAGGTGGTCGGCGCGGCCGACGAGACCGAGGCGGTCGAGGTCGGCCGCTCGGTGGCCCGCAACAACCTGGTCAAGACCGCACTCTTCGGCAACGACCCGAACTGGGGTCGCGTCCTCGCTGCGGTCGGCACCACCAGCGCCACCTTCGAGCCGGACGAGATCGATGTGGCGGTCAACGGGGTGTGGGTGTGCCGGTCCGGGGCCGCCGCCGAGGACCGGTCGAAGGTCGACCTCTCCGGCCGGTCGGTGACCATCCGGATCGACCTGCACGCCGGCCCGGCCAGTGCCACCGTCTGGACCAACGACCTGTCCCACGCGTACGTCCACGAGAACTCGGCCTACTCGACATGAGCGCACCACTGTCCCGCGACCTGAGCCAGGCACAGCAGAAGGCGGCCACCCTCATCGAGGCGCTGCCCTGGCTGGCCCGCTTCTCCGGCTCCACCATCGTCGTCAAGTACGGCGGCAACGCCATGGTCGACCCGGAGCTGCAACGGGCGTTCGCCGCCGACATGGTCTTCCTGCGCTACGCCGGGCTGAAGCCGGTCGTCGTACACGGCGGCGGGCCGCAGATCTCGGCGATGCTGGGCCGACTCGGCATCGCCAGTGAGTTCAAGGGCGGTCTGCGGGTCACCACGCCCGAAGCGATGGACGTGGTTCGGATGGTGCTGGTCGGCCAGGTTGGCCGGGAACTGGTCGGCCTGATCAACGGGCACGGGCCGTACGCCGTGGGCCTCTCCGGTGAGGACGCCGGCCTGTTCACGGCGGTACGCCGGCCGGCGTACGTCGATGGCGAGCCGGTGGACGTCGGCCAGGTGGGCGACGTCGACGAGGTCAACCCCTCGGCGGTGACCGACCTGATCGACGCCGGCCGGATCCCGGTGATCTCCACCGTCGCGCCGGACGCGGACGGGGTGCTGCACAACCTCAACGCCGACACCGCCGCCGCCGCGCTGGCGATCGCGCTGGACGCCCGCAAGCTCGTGGTGCTGACCGACGTGTCGGGCCTGTACGCGGACTGGCCGGACACCAGCAGCCTGGTCTCCCAGATCACCACCGACGAACTGGCCGAGCTGCTGCCCAGCCTGGAGTCCGGGATGGTGCCAAAGATGGAGGCCTGCCTGCGGGCGGTGCGCGGCGGCGTCCCGGCCGCACATGTGGTCGACGGCCGGGTCGCCCACTCCACGCTGTTGGAAGTCTTCACCTCGGAAGGATTTGGAACGATGGTGGTACCCGCAGAGACGAGTGAGGCATGACCACGCTGGTCGACCGCTGGTCGCAGTCCATGATGGACAACTACGGTACGCCGCAACTCGGCCTGGTCAGCGGCAACGGTGCCACCGTGGTCGACGAGGCCGGCCGGGAGTACCTCGACCTGGTTGGTGGGATCGCGGTCAACGCCCTCGGCCACGCCCACCCGGCCGTGGTGGCGGCGGTGTCCAAGCAGATCGCCACCCTCGGGCACGTGTCCAACCTGTTCGTGGCCGAGCCGCCGGTGGCACTGGCCGAGCTGCTGCTCGCCCTGGCCGGTCGGCCGGGACGGATTTTCTTCGCCAACTCCGGGGCAGAGGCCAACGAGGCCGCCTTCAAGCTGTCCCGCCGCACCGGCCGTACCCACATCGTCGCCACCTACGGCGGGTTCCACGGCCGCACCATGGGGGCGCTGGCGCTGACCGGACAGCCGGCCAAGGCCGACCCGTTCCGGCCGCTGCCCGGCGAGGTCACCCACGTCCCGTACGGGGATGTGGCCGCCCTGGAGAACACCGTCACCGACGGCACCGCCATGGTGATCCTGGAGCCGATCCAGGGCGAGAACGGTGTGATCGTCCCGCCCCCCGGCTACCTTGCCGCTGCCCGGCGGATCACCGCCGAGCACGGCGCGCTGCTGGTGCTCGACGAGGTGCAGACCGGCATCGGGCGGACCGGGCACTGGTTCGCCCACCAGGCCGAAGGCGTGGAGCCGGACGTGGTCACCCTCGCCAAGGGGCTCGGCGGCGGGCTGCCGATCGGCGCGTGTCTGGCCTTCGGGCCGGCGGCGGAACTGTTCGGTCCCGGCATGCACGGCACCACCTTCGGTGGCAACCCGGTCAGCTGTGCCGCCGGCCTGGCGGTGATCTCCACGATCGCCAACGAGGGGCTGCTCGACCACGTCAAGCGGGTCGGGGAACGGCTGCGGCACGGCATCGAGGCACTGGGACATCCGCTGGTCACCGAGGTACGGGGCGCCGGTCTACTGCTCGCCATGGAGCTGAACGCGCCGGCCGCCGGTGCGCTCGCCGGGGTCCTGCGTGACGCCGGTTTCCTGGTCAACTCGACGCAACCAGCTGTCATCCGGTTGTCGCCGCCGCTGATCCTCAGCACCGACCAGGTGGACGCCTTCCTGGCCGCGTTGGCGCCCGCGCTCGACGCGGTCGCACCCGCCCCCGACACGGCAGAATCGGCTCCACCGGCAGCCCTCGCCCCGGCCACCCCCTCTCCACTGGCCGCCCCCGATTCGGCCGTCCCTTCTCCGCTGTCCACCCACGACGACCTGGACCACCCCTCGTGACCACTCATTTCCTACGCGACGACGACCTGACCCCGGCCGAGCAGTCGACCGTGCTCGACCTGGCCGAGCAGATGAAGGCCGACCGGTTCGCCTTCCGGCCGCTGGCCGGCCCGCTGGCCGTCGCGGTCCTGTTCGACAAGCCGAGCCTGCGTACCCGGGTCTCGTTCGAGACCGGCATCGCCGAGCTGGGTGGCCATCCGGTCATCGTGGACACCCAGACGACCCACTTCGGGCGCGGCGAGTCGCTGTCCGACGCCGGTCAGGTGCTGTCCCGCTACGTCTCCGCCATCGTGATGCGTACCCACGGCGACGACCGGCTCGCCCAGGTCGCGGCGGCGTCCAACGTACCGGTGGTCAACGCCCTCACTGACGGATTCCACCCCTGCCAGCTCCTCGCCGACCTGCTCACCATCCGGGAGCGGTGTGGCGGTACGGCCGGCCGGACCCTGGCCTACGTCGGGGACGCGGCGAACAACATGGCCCACTCCTACCTGATCGCCGGGGTGACCGCCGGAATGCACGTACGGGTCGCCGGTCCGGCCGGCTACGACCCGTCACCCGAGGTGGTGGCCCGTGCCGAGGAGATCGCCACTACGACCGGTGGCTCGGTGCAGGTGCTGCGCGACCCGGCGGAGGCGGTGGCCGGGGCCGACGTGATCGCCACCGACACCTGGACCTCGATGGGGCAGGAGAACGACGGCCAGGATCGACTCACGCCGTTCTGGCCGTACCAGGTGAACAAGACGCTGCTGGCGCTGGCCGCACCAGAAGCGATCGTGCTGCACTGCCTGCCCGCCCACCGGGGCGAGGAGATCACCGACGAGGTGCTCGACGGCTCGCAGAGCGTGGTGTTCGACCAGGCGGAGAACCGGCTGCACGCGCAGAAGGCACTGCTGGCCTGGCTGCTCTCGCCCGCGCGGGCGGCGGCTGGCCCGGTACCAGGAGAGCCGGCGACCCCAGCGGAGTCAGTGTCATGACCAGTAGCCCGATCACCCGTACCGCCCGGCACGCCCGGATCATCGAGCTGATCCGGGACAAGGCGATCCGGTCGCAGACCGAGCTGGCCGAACTGCTCGCCGAGGAAGGCGTACAGGTCACCCAGGCCACCCTCTCCCGAGACCTGGAAGAGTTGGGTGCGGTCAAGGTACGCGGCGGCGACGGACCGGCCATCTACCTGATCCCGGAGGACGGCAAGCGTCCCCTGCGCGACGCCGAGCAGGCCCCGGCCCGGCTCGTCCGGCTGCTGCGGGAACTGCTCAACGGAGTCGACTCCAGCGGCAACATCGCCGTGCTGCGTACCCCACCGGGCGCGGCGCAATACCTGGCCAGCGCGTTGGACCGAGCGGGTCTGCCCGAGGTCGTCGGCACGATCGCCGGTGACGACACCATCCTCGTCGTGGCCCGCGAGGCTGTCGGCGGCGCCGAGTTGGGAGCGAAGCTCTCCGCCTGGGCCGGCCGGGAAGAGAACGTTGAAGGGAACACCGCACCATGACCGAGCGGGTCATCCTGGCGTACTCCGGGGGGTTGGACACCTCGGTCGCCATTCCCTACCTGGCCGAGCAGACCGGTGCCGAGGTGATCGCGGTCGCGATCGACCTGGGCCAGGGCGGCGAGGACCTGGAAGCCATCCGGCAGCGGGCGCTGGACTGCGGCGCGGCCGAGTCGGAGGTGGTGGATGCCCGTGAGGAGTTCGCCGCCGACTACTGCCTGCCGGCGGTACGCGCCAACGCCCTCTACATGGACCGCTACCCGCTGGTGTCGGCGCTGTCCCGGCCGCTGATCGTCAAGCACCTGGTGGCAGCGGCCAAGAAGTACGGCGGCACGATCGTGTCGCACGGCTGCACCGGCAAGGGCAACGACCAGGTCCGGTTCGAGGTCGGCCTGGGTGCGCTCGCCCCGGACCTGAAGGTCATCGCCCCGGCCCGGGACTTTGCCTGGACCCGGGACAAGGCGATCGCGTACGCCGAGGAGAAGGGGCTGCCGATCGACGTCACGCGCAAGTCGCCGTACTCGATCGACCAGAACCTGTGGGGCCGTGCGGTGGAGACCGGCTTCCTGGAGGACATCTGGAACGCCCCGATCGAGGACCTCTACTCCTACACCGCCGACCCGGCCGAGCAGCGTGACCCGGACGAGATCGTGATCACGTTCGACGCGGGCGTGCCGGTGGCGATCGACGGCGAGACGGTCACCCCGTACCAGGCGATCCTGGAGCTGAACCGGCGGGCCGGCGCGCAGGGCGTCGGCCGGCTGGACATGGTCGAGGACCGGCTGGTCGGCATCAAGAGCCGCGAGGTGTACGAGGTGCCGGGCGCGATCGCGCTGATCACCGCCCACCAGGAGCTGGAGAACGTTACCGTCGAGCGTGAGGTGGCCCGGTTCAAGAAGGGCGTCGACCAGCGCTGGGCCGAGTTGGTCTACGACGGTCTGTGGTTCTCCCCGCTCAAGCACGCCCTCGACGCGTTCGTCGACGACACCCAGAAGTACGTCTCCGGCGAGGTGCGGATGGTCATGCACGGCGGTCGTGCCGTGGTCACCGGCCGGCGCTCCGAGGCGAGTCTCTACGACTTCGGGCTGGCCACCTACGACACCGGCGACACCTTCGACCACTCCCTCGCCAAGGGTTTCGTGCAACTCTTCGGCCTGCCCAGCCGGCTGGCCGCAGTCCGGGACGCTCGGCTGGGCGGTTTCGTACAGTGAGCCCCCGCAGTCGCGAACGAAAGGCAAGCTCAGGAATGATGGGCGGCGTGGACGACAAGAGCCTGACCGAGAACAGCGCTGGAACCAACCGTACGAGTCTGTGGGGTGGCCGGTTTGCCGGCGGTCCCTCGGAGGCCCTCGCGCGGCTCTCCGTCAGCGTTCAGTTCGATTGGCGACTGGCCCCGTACGACCTGGCCGGCTCGCGGGCACACGCCCGGGTACTGGCCCGGGCGGGGCTGCTTGACGCCGAGGAACTGGGCAAGATCCTCGCGGCCCTGGACGACCTGGAGGCCGCCTGTGCCTCCGGGGCGTTCCGCCCCACCATTGACGACGAGGATGTGCACACCGCCCTGGAGCGGGGTCTGCTGGAACGCCTCGGCAGCCTGGGCGGCAAACTGCGTGCCGGTCGGTCTCGTAACGACCAGGTCGCCACGGATCTGCGCCTCTACCTGCGGGATCACGCGCGGGGCGTGGCCGAACGGCTGGTCGAGCTGGCCGACGCGCTGGTGGAGCAGGCCGGGCGGCACGTCGACACCCCGGCACCGGGCATGACTCACCTGCAGCACGCCCAGCCGGTCACCTTCGGGCACTGGCTGCTCGCCCACGTACAGCCGCTGCTGCGGGACCTGGACCGGATGCGCGACTGGGACAGCCGTACGGCGATCAGCCCGCTGGGCGCTGGGGCGCTGGCCGGCTCGTCGCTGCCGCTGGACCCGGTACGGGTGGCCCGGGAGTTGGGCTTCACCGCCCCGGCGGCCAACTCGATGGACGCCGTCGCCGATCGGGACTTCGTCGCCGAGTTTCTGTTCATCACCGCGCTGATCGGGGTGCACCTGTCCCGCCTCGGCGAGGAGGTCGTGCTCTGGACGTCGCAGGAGTTCGGCTGGGTGGAGCTGGACGACTCCTTCGCCACCGGGTCGTCGATCATGCCGCAGAAGAAGAACGCGGACATTGCTGAGCTGGCCCGGGGCAAGTCCGGCCGGCTGGTGGGCGGGCTGATGAGCGTGTTGACCATGCTCAAGGGCCTGCCGATGACGTACGACCGGGACATGCAGGAGGACAAGGAGCCGGTCTTCGACGCGGTCGACACCCTGGAACTGCTGCTGCCGGCCCTGGCCGGGATGATCTCCACGATGACCGTACGGGTCGACCGGCTGGTCGCCGCCGCTCCGGTGGGCTTCTCACTGGCCACCGAGGTGGCCGACTGGCTGGTCCGCAAGGGCGTGCCATTCCGCGACGCGCACGAGATCACCGGTCGACTGGTGGCGCTCTGCGCGGCCCGGGACTGTGCCCTGGACGAGGTCTCCGACGAGGACCTGACCGTGGTCAGCGAGCACCTCGACCCGGGGGTACGTGAGGTGCTGTCGGTCCGCTCGGCGCTGGCCGCCCGTACCACGCCCGGCTCGACCGGCCCAGGTCCGGTCGCGGATCAGCTCGCCGCCGCTGCCGACAAGCTGGTCAGCTGGCGGGAGTGGGCAGCCGAGCAGGTCGTACCCCGCTGAGGTGTTAGGAAGGGCCCCTTCCTATGCAAAAAGCGATAGGAAGGGGCCCTTCCTAACTCAGAAGAGGGTTAGTGGTTCGGCGGGGATCGGTTCGGGCAGTGTCGCCAGTGCCGGTACGCGGGCCCGTACGTCGTCGTGGAAGCGCCGGGCGAGTACGGGGGCGTCGGCGTTGTCCGGGGTGTGGATGAACACGGTCGGCGACCGGCCCTCGCGCAGCCACTCGACGGTGATGTCGACCCAGCGCTGCCAACGTTCGACGGTCTGGGCGTCGTCGTCGCGGCCGAGGTACCGGACGATCGGCCGGTCGGTCAGTGCGTGCGTGCGCAGCGGCAGCCGCGGCTTCTTGACCCAGGCGTCCCGTTCGGCGTTGCTGCTCGGCGGGGCATGGAAGAACGCGGTGGTGTCGAATGGCACCCACTCGGCGGCTGCGGTGGCGAGTACCCGTTCCAGGAGTTGGGTCGACCGTGGCTCGGTGAAGAACGCGGGGTGGCGGACCTCCACGGCGTACCGGTGGGTCTGTGGGAGTCGGCGTAGGAAGCGGGCGAGTGTGGGTACGTCGTTGGGCCCGAACGACCCCGGCAACTGGATCCAGAGGGCGTGCGCCCGTGGCCCGAGCGGCTCGATCGCGTCGAGGAACACGCGAAGTGGCTCGTCGACGTTGCTGAGGCGGCCTTCGTGCGTGATGACCTTCGGTACTTTGACCACGAACCGGAAGTCGGGATCGGTCTGCCGCGCCCAGGAGGCCACGGTGTCCCGGGACGGGGTGGCGTAGAAGGTGGTGTTTCCCTCGACCGCGGTGCACCAACTGGCGTAGTGCCGGAGGCGTTCCTGGGCTGGCAGGGGGTGGGCCACCAGGCGTCCCTGCCACGACTTGTGGGTCCACATCGCGCATCCCACGTGAAGATGCATCCCCGATCCCTTCGACAATCGCCCAGCCGCTCGGCCCGCTTTGTTCTCGCCGGGGCGTCGGCCTCCCGGCTGGTCACGCTATCCGGGAGCGTGATCGCGCTAACCGGGAGTGTGTGATCACGCTATCCGGGCGCGGTCCGGCGAGGTGCCGGGCATCCGGGCTGGTGTAATTGCGGCGTGAGTCGTGCCGTCGAGGAGTCCAACCGACGCCTGCTGCGCGCCCGAGACGCGATGGACCGCGCGTACGCCGAGCCGCTGGACGTTCCGGCACTGGCCCGGATCGCCCATGTTTGCCCGGCACACTTCATCCGTACGTTCCGGGCCACGTTCGGCGAGACGCCGCACCGCTACCTCCAGCGGCGGCGGGTGGAGCGGGCCATGTTCCTGCTGCGGGAATCGGAGCGCAGTGTCACCGACGTCTGTATGGCGGTTGGCTTCACCAGCCTGGGCACGTTCAGTCGGACGTTCCGCGACATTGTCGGCGAGTCTCCGACGGCGTACCGGAAGCGGGCAGTGGCCCCGGCCGTGCCAGGCTGTTTCGCGATGGCCTACTCACGCCCCGCGTCACTTTTGGAGAAGCCTCGGGACGTTGCCGGGCGTTAACGTGATTGCATGCTTAATAAATTCTCTATTTCCCATATCTTCGTCTTTGACCAGGATGAGGCACTCGACTTCTACGTCGGCAAGCTGGGCTTGGAGGTAGCCGACGATGTGGACCTCGGCCACATGCGCTGGCTGACCGTACGGGTGCCGGGCGACGACCCCGACCGCGTCGTCCTACTGGAAAAGCCCGGCCCACCGTCGATGGACGAGAAGACCGCCGAGCAGGTACGCGAGCTGATCGCCAAGGGTGCGAGCGGATTCTCGATCGGCTTCCACACCGACGACGCCCGCAAGGCGTACGAGGACCTCAAGGCCAAGGGCGTCGAGATGGTGGACGGTCCGAACGAGCAGTCGTACGGCATCGACTTCGGTGCTCGGGACCCATTCGGCAACCACTTCCGGGTGGTGCAGCCCACTGTCGCCTGACCTGTGGTGATCCGGGCGTCCCGGTGGATGGGCTGAGGAGCCCCACCGGGACATCCCGGATCACGATGGTGGCGCCTGCTGGGGAGCAGGGACTCTGTTGCAGCTTGATTTGAAATCTGTCAAGGTAGGGCTGTGTCGAAACAAGCACCCCCGGTCGACCTTGAGTCAGTGGCCTGTTGCTCCCCGCTGGCGGTGCGCCCGCTGGACGCCGACCAGGCGTCGGCGGTCGCGCCGATGTTCAAGGCGCTCGGCGACCCGGTGCGACTGCGGTTGATGTCGATGATCGCTCCGGTTCCCGAGATCTGCGTTTGTGATCTGACCTCGGCGTTCGATCTGTCCGGGCCGACCATCTCCCACCATCTGCGAGTGCTGCGTGAGGCGGGCCTGGTGGACGCGGAGCGTCGGGGCACCTGGGTCTGGTATCGGGTCAGGCCGGAGGCGTTTCGCCAGCTCAGCTCGTTGTTGGAGATCTCCGCCCGCTAGGAGCATCCGTCATGCCGCCCTCGGTGCCCCCGACTTCTCTGGAGAGTTCGGTTACGTCGTCAATGGTGAGGCGAAGGTCGACTGCGGCGATGTTGTCGGTCAGGTGGTCGAGCGAGCTGGTGCCGGGGATGGCCAGCGTCGCCGGTGACGTCGCGAGTAGCCAGGCCAGGGCGACCTGTGTGGGTGTGGCCCGGTGGCGGGCGGCGATGCTCGCGAGGCGGGCCGTGTCGAGCTGGGCCCTGCCGCCGCCGAGTGGAAAGTACGGTACGTAGGCGATGTTGTCCTGCTCGCACCGCGCGAGAACCTCGGCGTCGCTGCGGTCGTGGATGTGAAACTGATTCTGCACTGCGGCGACCGGGGCGATGGACCGTGCCTCGGCGAGCTGGGTCAGGTCCACGTGGCTGACGCCGAGGTGTCGGATCAACCCCTTGCGGCGCAGGTCCGCGAGGACTGTGAAGCGTTCGCCGAGTGATTCGCCGCCGGCTTTGCCCATGCCGCCCACGCGCAGGTAGACCAGGTCGAGGTGGTCCTGGCCGAGGCGGCGTAGATCCTGCTCGACCAGACCGCGCAGTTGAGCGGCGCCTGCCTCGTCAGGGGAACTGACCTTGGTGGCGATCACCAGGTCATTCGGATACGGCGACAACGCTTGCCGGATCAGCTCGTGCGCGTGGAGGTCGCCGAATCCGTAGGTGCCGGCGGTGTCGATGTGGTTCACACCGAGTTCCACGGCACGGCGTAGCACCGCGACGGCTGTCTCCGGATCGCGAATCGAGCCGCCGAGGGCGAGCCGCATTGCGCCGAAGCCGAGCCGGTTGACCCGCAGGTCTGCGCCCAGCCGAAAGGTGTTGGCCGCGATCATGTTCACGTTCATGCTCCGTCGTGTCGTGTCGTGTCGACCGGGATTGGTCAACTGTGGTAGTGGTCGGCGAGAGCGCTGAAGGCGGCCTTGGGCTCCCGCCGCATGTCCGGATAGGTGTCACCGTTGCGATCTTCGAGAACTGGTCGGGGGATCTGACGGCCCGAGACTAGAAAGAAAAGTGCGCGCACGCAAGTTTGCGTGCGCGCACCTTAGTTGGGATGCTTGGCTGGTGACGATACGACCGACCGGGCTACGTGAGCAGAAGAAGCAGGCCACCAGGGAGGCGCTGCGCGAGGCAGCCCTGCGGCTGGCCCTGACGCACGGACCGGAGAACGTGCGCGTCGACGACATCGCCGAGGCGGCCGGAGTCTCGCCGAGGACCTACAACAACTACTTCTCCAGTCGCGAACAGGCAATCGTCGCCGCTGTCACCGCCGAACGGGAAGCCCGAGTCGCGGCGGCGGTAGCCGCCTGCCCCGCCAGCGTCGGCCTCGCCCACGCCGTGGTCGAAGCGATCGTGGAGCAGTACACCGCCCCAGGAGAGCAACATCGCGACGCGCTGCTGTTGATCACCACCCGCCCCGCGCTGCGCGAAGCGTTCGTCGACACCGCCACCGCGATCGAACACCCCCTTACCGACGCGATCGCCCAACGCCTGGGCGACACCGATCCGCACACCGCCCACGTGCTCGCGGCCAGCGTCGCCGCCGCAATTCGGGTCGCACTCGACCAATGGGCACAGCCAAGCACCGTGAACCCCACGACCGGTGGGCTCGTCGTACCCTCCGGATCGCTGGCTGATCTCCTCCGCGCCGCGCTCGCACTACTCGCCCCCGCACTCGACGCCGCCGAAGAACGAGCACAACAACGCTCGCCTCAGTGACCAGGGGCAGCCAACCAGGCTCGACCTGCCTGACGGCGACCGACGTACGGCGAACCCGGTCGGGAGTGGGGTGCCAGAAAACGGCCGGGAGAGGGGCACCAGAAAACGGCCGGGACCCGGCCGCCTGCGGCGACCGGGTCCCGTGGACCGAGTTATTGATCAGACGCGAGCCGGCTCGCGCTCCGGCTCTGTGCTCAGGTGCTCGCGGAGCCGCTCGCCCTCGATGTCGACGTTCGGCAGCACCTTCTGCAGCCAGCGCGGCAGCCACCACGCGGCCTTGCCGAGCAGCGACATCACTGCCGGCACGAGCGTCATCCGGACGATGAAGGCGTCGATCGCCACCCCGATCGCGAGGGCGAAGCCCATCGACTTGATGATCGGGTCCTCGACCAGGATGAAGCCGGCGAACACCGCGGTCATGATCAGCGCGGCGGCGACCACCACCCGGCCACCGTGCCCCATGCCGTTGATGGTGGCCTGCCGGGGGGTGTCGCCGTGTACGAAGTCCTCCCGCATCCGCGAGACGAGGAAGACCTCGTAGTCCATCGCCAGGCCGAACAGGATGCCGATGAGCAGGATGGGCAGGAAGCTCACCAGCGGGCCCGGGGTGTCCACGCCGACCAGGCTGCTCAACTGACCGGTCTGGAACGTCAGCACGGTGAGGCCGAAGGTGGAACCGACTGTCAGCAGGAAGCCCAGTGCCGCCTTCAGCGGCACCAGGATGGACCGGAACACCAACATCAGCAACAGCACCGACAGGCCCACGACGAGCAGCAGATAGATGGGCATCGCGTCGGAGAGCTTCTCGGAGACGTCGATGCCGACCGCCGTCTGACCGGTCAACGCGATGTCGGCACCGTCGATTTTCGCGACCTTGCCCCGGATTTCGTGTACCAGGGTCTCGGTCGCCTCGTCGGTCGGGCCGGTCTTGGGAATCACCGCCAACAAGACGGTTTGCCGATCGTCGCTCATGTTTGCTGGGGCGACCGTTAGCAGGTTCTCGGTGCCCTCCAACGCTGCGGTGACGGCACCGACGGTCGTGGCGGTCTGTTCCGGCGAGTCGCCCGACACGATCATTGCCAGCCGGCCGTTGAAGCCCGGGCCGAAACTCGCGGTGATCAGGTCGGCTGCCTCGCGAGCAGGGCTGCCTTCGGCGCTGTTGCTGGCATCGGGCAGCGCCAGACGCATATCGGCGGCCGGGATGGCGAGCGCCCCGAGGCCGAGTACACCGACGAGGAGCACCGGTACCCGCAGCCGGATGACGATCCTCGCCCAGCGGAAGCCGAACCCCTCGGGGCGTACGGCGGACTCGGTGCGTCGCTGCTTGCGCGACAGGATGCGGGTGCCGACGAAACCGAGCAGGGCGGGCAGCAACGTGATGGCGACCAGGACGGCGATCGCGACGGTGGCGGCGGCGGCCAGCGCCATCAGGGTCAGGAACGGGATGTTGACCACGGCCAGGCCGGCCAGCGCGATGACGACGGTGGCGCCGGCGAAGACGACGGCGGAGCCGGCAGTGCCTACCGCCCTACCCGCCGCCTCCTCGGGCTGGAGCCCTTCGGTGAGGTACTCCCGGTACCGGGAGGTGATGAAGAGCGAGTAGTCGATGCCGACCGCCAGGCCGAGCATGAGGGCGAGTACCGGCGTGACGCTGGTCATCTCGATGGTGCTGCTCAACGCGTACAGGCCGGCCATGCCGACGCCGACCCCGATCAGCGCGTTGAGCATCGTCATGCCCGCCGCGATCAGCGAACCGAACGTAATGATCAGTACGACCAGCGCGATGACGACGCCGATGGCTTCGCTTCCACCGATCTCCGGCTCGGTGGTCATCACCTCGCCGCCGTGTTCCACCTGGAAGCCAGCGGCCTTCGCCGCCGCGCCGCTGTGCAGGTACGCCTCGCGCTGCCCGTCGGTGACCCCGTCCGCCCCTTCGACGAACTGCACCTGGATCAGCGCGTGCGTTTCTTCAAGCGAGATGGCGCGAGCCTGGAACGGGTCGACTGCCGCCAGCACACCGGGCAGGGAGTTGGCCTCCTGGACCAGCGCCTGTACCTGAGCCGTGTTGGTCGGGGTGGTCAGCTTCTGACCGTCCGGCGCGGCCACCACGATCGTGCCGGTAGCGCCGCTGGCCTCAGGGAACTCTTTCTTTAGCTGGTCGATCGCGCGCTGGGACTCGGTGCCCGGCATCGTGAAGTTGCTTGCTGTCGGGCCCATGAACGCCAGTGCGGCGGCACCGAGCGCCGCCAGCGCTGCGAGCCAGAGAACCAGCACCAGCTTTCGGCGCCGGAACGAGGCTCGGCCCAGCCGATAGAGCAAAGTTGCCATGTCGCTTCCTTGTCGAGGGGCAGGGTTGGTGGATCGAGGGTCAGGTGGTGGCCGGCAGGGTCCGTCTCGCCAGGTCGACGAGGATCGGTCGCAGCTCGGCGTCGTGCTCCTCGTCCCGGTCGAGGACGAGCGCGGTGATCCCACCGAGCAGCACCTCGGCGGCGACCCGCGCTGCCGGGTCGGTGGAACGACCGGCGACGGCGCTGGTCAGGTTCTCGATGAGGGGCCAGTAGGCCTCGAACGCGGGTTGCCGCAACAACTGTCGAACGGTGTCGTAGATGAGCGTGACTTCCCGTCGGTACCGGAGAACCAGGTCGAGGAATCCGTCGATGGCCACGTCGCGAGCCGCGACGGCGTCGAGCTGGCGGAGTCGCGCGTCGAGTTCGGTGAAGTCCCGGACGGCAGGGGCGAGGAGGGCGAGGAGGATCGCTTCCTTGCTGTCGAAGTGGTACAGCAAGGTTGCCTTCGAGCAACCGACCTCGACCGCGATGTCGTGCAGCGAGGTGCCCCGGTACCCGCTGTGGGCGAACTGGCGAGCCGCAGTAGCCAGGATCCGGTCGCGGGTCTTGCTCAGGGCCATCGGTTACCTCCGCCTCACAGCATGCCTGACCGATCGGTCAGTTGCTGACCGATCGGTCAAAAATGTGGGCTACCTAACTGTCGGTGATGAAATTCTGTGAAGACCCACGCTGCGGAGATCGGCGGCTATCATTCGCCGGGGTGACGGCTGCTCCGGCCGGCCCTGTCTCGTCCCACCACCAAGGGGGCCCTGTGCGCCATCACTTCCGCGTCACCCGCCGGTCGTCTGGTCTCGTGTGGATTCTGGCTGTGCTGCTGGGAGTCGTCGTACCGATCGGTTCGCTGGCGCTGACCGTCGCGCCAGCCGGGGCGTCGACGGTCGCCGCTGCGAGCGACAGCAGCAGCGTGCTGTTTCTCCGGCCCAACCTGGATCCGGTACCGGACTCGGCCTATGCCGCGCCAGACCGACTCCCACTCGGGGCCTATCAGGACACCCGACTACGCGACGAGATCGCCACATTGGTCGCGGCCAGCGTTCCCGACTCCACCCTGTACGCCTCGCTGTACACCTTCACCGATCAGGGCATCACGAACAGCCTGCTGGCCGCCCATGCCCGAGGAGTCAAGGTCAGGTTGCTGATCGAAACCTGCACCGGCGACGACCCGGCCACCTGCGGCCCGTCGACCCAGGTCAGTGCCCTGATCGCCGGGCTGCCCAGCCACACCCCCTCGGCGGTCGGCTCCTGGGTGAAGCAGTGCTACCGGTCCTGCGCGGGTGGCGGCGTGGGGGTCAACCACAGCAAGTTCTGGGTCTTCAGCGAGCTGTCCGATCGTCGTACCGACGTCACCGTCGTCACCTCGGCCAATCCCACGAAGCCGCAGCAGCAGATGTGGCAGGACCAGCTACAGATATCCGGCAACAGCGCGTTGGCCACCGCCTATCGCAGCTACGTCGAGCGGAAGGTCACGGTCACCGGAACCAGCAAGGTGTACGAGACCGGGCACGTGGACGCCGGCAATTTCCGGGTCTGGTTCTCGCCCCGCAACTCACCGAGCACCGCGGAGGACGCGACGATCAACGCGTCGTTCAACCCGCAGAGCACCCGGCACGATGTCGTCGCCGCGGCCATCGACGACGTACAGTGCTCCACCAGCCGTACCGACGACGTCATCCAGGTCGCCATGTGGGGGTTCCGCGCGGCTCGGACTGAGGTGATCGACGCGCTGGGGGACAAGCTGGCCGCCGGCTGCACGGTAGAGGTAGCCACCGGTGAGCATCAGGACGCGCTGCCCGCCCTGACCGCCCGGGGGATCCCGGTCTACTCGATGGATCCAGGTGGGTGTCGACAGTCCTTCTTCGGTGTGGGTAGCGGGGTCAACTCGGAGTGTTCGGACGGCAGCATCCACTCGAAGTACCTGGTGATCCAAGGAGTGTCGCGAAAAGACCAGCAGATGCACCGGTACGTCTACGCCGGCTCGCACAACCTCACCAACGGGGCGCTGAAGAAGAACGACGAGGTATTCATGCGAGTCGACGACCAGAGCCTCTTCGACGCGTACGCCGCGCACTTCACCGCGATCAAGCAGGCTGCGGTCGTCATCGCCCCGAACCGGTACCCGGACGCCACATTCGCCACCGCCAACGCGGTCAACACCGGTGACCAGTTCACCCCGGCAGTCGCCTCGTACCAGGACTCGGCTGGCCGGCACCAGTCCGTGCTGGCCTTTGCCTCCGGCTCGCGAAGCAACCTCAACAATGAGATTCGACTGGGCCGGTTCGTCGACGGCGTACGCCAGTCCGACGTCGTGGTACGCACCGGTGGCAGTAGCACCTCGTGGAACTACCGCACCCCGGACGTTGGTCTCACCTCGACCGGGGAGGCCGTGGTGGTCTGGGCCGACGACGGCAACGGCAACGGTGGGTACGAGATCCGGGCCCGTCGGGTGCGGGTGGACGGCACCATGGGCCCGGTGCTGAACATCAACAGCCAGGCCGACGGTGACCAGAGCGAACCCTCCATCGCGGTGCTGCCGGACGGGCGGTTCGCGGTCGCCTGGCAGGACAAGTCCACGGCCGGTGCGAGTTCCATCCGGTACGCCAGTTTCTCGGCCACCGACACCCGGCTCTCCCCGGTGACCGGCGGGTACGACGTTGCGGTGCGGGCGGTCAGCGGGGGCACCTACCGCAAGCCGGACCTGGCGGTCGACCCGACCGGTACCGCAGTGGTGGCGTGGGAGGACGACGCGGATGGCAACGGCGGCTACAGCATCCGGGCCGCCACCGGCCCCCTCGACGGGACGTTCGGCAGCGTCATCGCCGTGCACACCGGGACCTTCTCCGACGGGCAGCAACTCGACCCCACAGTAGCCAGCACGGCATCCGGTAAGTGGTACGTGGCCTGGGCCGACTACCACGACCAGCGGACCGGCTACGACGGCCGACCCCAGTCGATGATCTACCTACGTGCCTTCGCTGGCTCGACGGCCCTGTTCGCGCCGAAGACGGTCAGCGGCCCGATCTACCGGTGGGCGACGAACACCGGGCAGTACGCGGTGACCAGCCAGACGCCGTACCAGTCGGATCGGGTCGGCCGGCAGTCCCGTCCGGACATAGCGGTGGACGGCGCCGGCAACGCGGTGCTGGTGTGGCAGGAGAGCGGCCAGGCCAGCGGGCTGACCAGTGCCCGTAGCGGCACCGAGGTGTGGGCACGGGGGATCGACGCGACCGGTAGCACGACGAACCTCTTCCCGGAGTATCGCCTCAGCGTGTTCACGGCGAACCAGCAGGACGCGCCAGCGGTCGGGGTGGACCAGTCGGGCATGCTGACCGCCGTGTACGTGGACGACTGGGACGGCAACGGCGGCACCCAGCTGAGGATCAGGTACGGCCTACGAAACTGTGCACAGCTCTGCTGAGCCGGAAATCGTGGCGAACCCTGGGCATGATGGCGTGCACCACATCGCGTTGATGGCGTACGCCACATCGCCACCCCTGGTTTTGCCGAGCTCCGCTGGTCGTCGTTTCCTTGACCGATGGACTACTCGTGGCTTCGGCGGCCAGCCGGTGAGGTACCCGAGGCTGCACAGATGCTGCTCGGTTGGGAGCTTTCGGCCGGCGGTGTCCGGATCAGGCTGACCGAGGTCGAGGCGTACGCCGGAACGGGGGAGGATCCGGCCTCGCATGCCCACCGGGGGCCGACGCCCCGGACCAGGGTCATGTTTGGGCCGGCTGGACACGCTTACACCTACTTCGTGTTCGGCGTCCACTGGTGTTTGAATGTCGTCTGCGGCGACGACGGCGAGGCCGCGGCGGTGCTGCTGCGCGCAGGTGAGGTCATCGACGGGGTGGATGTCGTCCGCAAGCGCCGGGGGGAGGTGGCTGACCGGGATCTGGCGCGAGGACCAGCCCGGCTGGTGGTGGCGCTCGGGATCACCTCGGACGCGAACGGCACCTCCATGGTCGATGGAAGTGGCCCATTGCTGCTGACCCCGCCGACCCGGCCGGTCGACCCGGCGCTGATCGTCGCGGGGCCGCGCGTCGGGGTGGCCGCCGCGCACGACGTACCGTGGCGGTTCTGGATCAGCGGTGACCCGACAGTCAGCCCGTATCGCCGGCATGTGCCCCGTCGACGGGTCACGAGAGCATCCGGTGGGGTTGGGTAGTCCGGTTACTCGATCAAATGCTGGAACTCCGCCGGCGTCGACCTAGGGCGGGTGGTTACCGGGTAAGCAGACCGACCAGTTGCGCGGCATCCAGCAGGTCGACCCGGTTGGCGTCCAGTTCCGCCCGGTGCAGGGCGTACACCTGCGCTCCGTCGGCCAGTTCGACGTCACCGCGTACCAGGGCGGCGAACCCGGGCAGCGGGGCGTCGTCGACGGTCTGCGGCGTACTGCTGGCGGTCTCCGGCTCTTCGCCGGTGGGCACACCGTCGGCCGGGCCGAGTGCCGTGAGCCGGCTGGCGAACGCCAGCACCGATTCGCCCTCGCCCCGCCGGTAGGTCACCAGGCTGCCCGTGCGGTCCCGTACGTGCACCGTCCGGGTGCGGGCCGCCGCGTGCCAGCAGGCCACCTCCCAGAGGCTGACCCGGTGGCCGGCGGTGAAGTACCGGTTCACGGCGGTGGTGAGCCGCCCGAGGGTTTCCGCATATCGGGCCACGTTGTGCTGACCGCCGGCACCGCCGAGGGTGGCATCGACCCAGCAGAGGGTCCGGGTTTGCAGGTCGACGAGGAGCGGGGTGGCGATCCGGACGTTGCCGGTGAGGTCGAACCGTTGCTCGACCGCCTTTGGCTCGAATGGCCGGCTGTCCCGACCCGGGTCACCCATGAACCCGGCGAACGCGTCGGTCATGGCCTCGAACGGCACGTCGTTGTAGCTGAAGACGATCATTGTGAGGTACCGGATGCCGAGCTTGCGTAGCGCGCGCAGGTCGAGGTCGACGAATTCACTGGCCCCGAGCGGCGCCGGGGCCGAGGTGAGGTCACCGGAGTGCACCGCGGCCGTTTTGCCGTACCGGAGTTCGGTGTAGTCGCACCAACCGACGGAATGCCCGTTGTTGTCGAACATCGCCACCGACAGGTCGAGGTCGACCTGGGCCTGCGCCGGTTCAGTCCAGTGCACGAACAACCGGACGATCCGGCCCGTCGGCAGTGGCTGGCGGCTGCCCCGGGGCAGCCGGACCAGCGATGGGGCGGCGGTCCGTTCGGTGAAGGGCGCGACCAGGTCGACCAGGGCCGCGTCCAACAGGGCCGTCTCGACGGGGGGCAGGCTGCCGGCACGGGCGAGGAACTCGTCGGCCAGCAACATGTCCAGTTCGCCGCCGAGATCGGCCGACAGCCGGGGCCGGCGGTCCGACTCGGTGAACAGGCGGGCACTGCCGCCGCGCGGGAAGTAGAGCCGGGTGTTGGCCGGCCAGGTCGCGGCGCGTACCGCCCCGAGCGCGGCCAGTAGCACCCCGGGCGCGACGGCCGGCACGGCGTCGCCGACCGTCGACACCAGGGCGTCACCATCATCGGTACGACCCGCCAGCGCCACCAGCCGGCGAAGTAGCTCCCCCGGGCGTTGTGCGGCCAGCCGTACGGTGGTCTCCAGGTCGCCGGTGGCCATGGCCGTCTCGACCCGTCCCGCCCAGCCGTGTAGCCGCAGTCGGTTTCCGGCGCGGCGTAGCACATCCGAGTGCTTGTCGGCGGTCTGCGCCAGCAGCCGCCCGAGCCGGGTCGACTCGTCGATGGTGGTACGTCGTAGGACGGCGAAGGCAACTGCCGCCCGGGGATGCCGGTGTGCCTGTTCGAACGGGTGTAGTTGCTCGGCTGCGTGCAGCCAGGCGACGCGGTGCCGGCGCAGGTCCTCCGCCACGGCGGGCAGCGGCAGTGCGTCGAGCCGGTCGAGTAGTGCTCGGCGTACCCGGCGCGGCAGCGAGTGGTGCCGCTGCGGCGGGTCGACCAGGCCGGGATCGCCGCCGTGTAGCACGTACAGCAGGCGAAGTACGTCGGTGGCGGTGTCGACGTGGGTGGCGAGCAGTTCGGGTAGCCGGTCGGCGAGTGCCGGGTCGGCGACCAGCCGACCGAGCACCGTCGCGCGGGTCTCCCGAACCGGGATTCGGTCCGGCAGCCAGCCCAGGTCGCCGTGCCCCACCCGATTCAGCAGTACGGTCAGGTCCGTTCGGTCCTGCGGGGTCAGCGGAGTGTGTCGGTCCAGCAGCCCGTTGATCAGCTGATGAACGGAGCGGTTCAGGTCGGCGGCGAGTTCCAGTACGGCGGCCCGACGCGGCATTTGGATCGGCTTGCCGCCCTTCGGTGGTGCGGCAACCGGTAGGAACGGTTCCTGCAGATCGATGCGACCGTGGCACAGCGGGCAACCGGAGTAGTCGGTCATGTCCCAGCAGGCATCGCAGATCAGGTGGGCGCAGGGCGCGACCGGTCGGACGGTGCGGGTCCGTGCACAGTGCACACAGGGCTGATCCGGTTCCTGACGGAGCAGGGTGAAGACCCGCTGGAGGTAGAGGTCGTAGGTGTCGGCCGGGACGCTACGCGGAAACTTCCGGAACAGCGGCACGTGCGGCACGTCCGCGCCGACCAGGTTCTCCAGCGTGGCCAGTAGGCCCAGGCCAATGGCGGCGAGCGCTTCGGTCGTCTGCCCGGCCAGGTGATCCCGCAGTCGTGGGCCCAGCAGCCAACCCAGCGACAGCAGGTCGGCTTCCAGCGCCAGCAGGCCGTTAGCGGTCGATACCGGCTGGCGACCCGACTGTTTGATTCGCTGCCCGCCACCGGTCAGTAGTCCGGGAGCGACCAGACCCGTCCGGCGGAGCAGGACCGCTGCCAGCGGTTCGCCCTTGGCACCCGTCGTCCAGGTCGCAACGGCCAGGCCAGACACGGTCAACCTCCGCTTGCAGGGGCCGGACAGGTACGGCGAGGGCGGAGATCGGGCGCACTAGTTTCTTTTAAGTAAAAAATAGAAGGAAGCACGCCCAGGAGCCGCCCTCGCCGTAGCACGGAAGGCTACCGGTGAACGTGCTACGGGCGCATCCGGGTTTATGACCCCGGTTTTTTGGGACCACCAGACTCCGCCCATCCCGGTAGCATCCCGTCACATGCCAGACGCTCCTCCGGTTGTAGATGGAAGCAGTCCGGCCCCGACGATCCGAGTGGCGACGGCCACCGACCGGCGATACCTGCCGTACGCCGCCGCGATGGCGCAATCGTTGGCCGCCCACCGCGACCCGGCCAGCCTGGTCGAGCTGACGATTCTGCACTCGGACGTATCAGCGGACGAGCAACGGCGGTTGGAACGGGGAGCCAACGGGATCACCGTCCGCTGGATCCGGATGGACGCGGACAGCTACCAACGGTGGGGGATCGACCCGGACCCAATGCTGCTGGCCCCGCAGTACTTCAGGTGCCTGCTACCCGAGGTCTATTCGACCACCGTGCCTCGGGTGATCTACATCGACGCCGACACACTGGTGCTCGACGACCTCCGTCCACTCTGGGACTGGCCGCTCGCCAGCCAGCCGGTGGCGGCCGCCGGCGACCTCGTCTCCGTCATCCGCGATGCCATCAGCCACTGGCAGGAACTGGGGCTGGACGGCGACGCCCCATACTTCAACTCCGGAGTCATGGTGGTCGATCTCGGGCGGTGGCGGGACGAGGGCATCGGCGAACGCGTGCTCCGCCGATGCCAGCTCGACCGGGACCGGCTCCTGATCCGGGGCCGCTGGCCGCAGTACGACCAGTACGGCTTCAACGTGCTCCTGCAGAACCGGTGGAGCCGGTTGCCCGACCGGTGGAACCACTTCCCGGAGCGGCCCGCCACCCGCCCCGGAATCGTGCACTTCCTGGGCGACACCAAACCGGGGGCACCCCGGACCCGGCCGGAGTTCACCCGGCTTTTCCATCAGGCGGTGGACCTGACCGGATGGGCCGGTTGGCGGCCAACCCCGACCCCGCCACCTGCCCTCGTCGTGCCGTGACCGGCCAGTGCCGTGCAGTGCCGTGCAGTGCGGTGCAGTGCAGTGCCGTGCAGTGCAGGGCAGGTTTATGGCACCGACTCGTCCTGGCCGGCTGGGGCGAGTCGGTCCTCGCCCGCCGGGGCGAACTGGCCGGTGGCCTCGTCCAGGATCAGGGCCGTGCCGTTGCCGATGTCGAACATCATCCCGACCAGGCGTACCCGCCCCTCGGCCTCGGCTCGCTGGACCGCCGGCAGCCGGCGTAGGTTCTCCAACTGCTGCACCACGTTCAACCGGCCGAGCTGGTCGACCGGATTTCGCTCACATTGGACACTCCGGGCTCGCTGCACCGACGGCAGCCCGTGTAGCAACCACCCTTCCACCGAGGGCATGGTGGGCCGGTCGTGGGCGTTGGCGAGCAGCGCGGTCATCGCTCCGCAGCCGGAGTGCCCACAGACCACGATGGTGCGGACCCGCAGCACGTCAAGGGCGTACTCCACCGCCGCCAGGGTGGAGTCCCCGACCGCGTGCGGCCCCGGGACGAGCGGACCGAGATTACGGACGGTGAACAGGTCGCCCGGCCCGCTGCTGGTGATGATGTTCGGTACGACCCGGGAGTCGCTGCAGGTCAGAAAGAGAGTGGAGGGCTCCTGACCGTGCTTCAGCTCGCCGAGCACGTCGAGGATCAGCGGGGCGGTACGCCGGTGGAACTCGTCCACCCCGGTGAGTAGTTGATCCACCCCCTCCGGATGGCAGGCGGACTGCCAGCTCGACCAGGGTGCCAACCAGCGGGGGACCGGAGTCTGACTTGCCCGACCCCGAGGTGGCCGGCCGGCCCGAATGCTGCTGAACACCGAGGAGGACACCTCGTCGATGAACACGTCGCCACCACTGCGCTCGTGGCTGCGGATCCAGTTGTCCAGCATCTCGTAGGCGGCGTGGTCCAGGTAGTCCACCAGCAGCTCAAGGCGTACCCGGCTGCCGGCCGGGATGGTGGCGAGTTGTCGGGCCAGGCGGGGCAGGGAGAGAAAGGTCAGGGTTCCCGCCGCCACGACCCGCCACGGGGCGGTCGGGTTTTCCGGGGCGACGACCTGCACCGGGGCGTGTAACGCGCGGTGCAGTGCGAAGAGTAGGGCCGCCGCGATGCCCAGCAGGATTCCCTGGAGCAGATTGAGTAGTACCACCCCGAGTAGGGTTACCAGGTAGACCAGCAGTTCGCCGTGCCTTGCCAGGGTCCGCATGCGGGCCCAACTCACCGCCAGTCGGATTCCGATCACGACCAGCAGGCCGGCCAACGCGGCCAGCGGAATCTGCCGGACCACTGGGGCCAGTGCCAGGGCGAAGACCGCGATCCAGATGCTGTGCATGATGGTGGAACCGCGGGTACGGGCACCGGCCAGGACGTTCGTGGTGCTCCGTACGACGACGCCGGTCACCGGCAGTCCACCGGCCAAACCGCACAGGGTGTTGGCCGCGCCCTGCCCGACCAGCTCCCGGTTGAGGTCGCCTGGTGGCCCCTCGTGCATCCGGTCTACTGCCATGGCGGAGAGCAGCGACTCCACGCTGGCGACCAGGGCGACGGTGAGGATGGCCAGCAGGATGCCACCCCATCGGCCGGCGGGTAGCTCCGGCAGGGCCAGCGAACTCAGCAGCTCGGTCGGCAGGGAGACCCGAGGCAGTGCCATCGGCAGCGAGACGAGGGTCATCACCGTGACCGCGGCCAGGGGCGGCGGGACCAGGTTCAACGGTCGAGGCAGGATCGGCCACAGTACGGTGAGCGCGACCGTACCCAGGCCAACGATCGCGGCGGCCGGGATGTGCGCGGTGAGCTGTCCGGGCAGTTCGAGCAGGTTCTCCCGGGCGGAGGTGAACGGGTCTCCGCCGAGTAGGACGTGCAGTTGGCTGAGGACGATCGTGACGCCGATTCCGGCGAGCATGCCGTGAATGACGGCGGGACTGATCGCCATCGCCGCCCGAGCGAGCCGGCTGAGGCCGAGCAGGATCTGCACCACTCCGCTGGCAAGAGTGATGAAACAGGTGACCCGCCAACCGTAGAGAAACACCAGTTCGGCGACGACCGCGGTCAGACCGGCGGCCGGGCCGGAGACCTGTAGGGGGGCACCACCGAGGACGCCGACGACGATGCCCCCGATCACGGCGGCGATGATGCCCGCCTCGACCGGGGCATTGGAGGCGACGGCGATGCCCAGCGACAGGGGCAACGCAACGAGGAACACGACCAGGGACGCGCCGAGATCCGGTCGCCACGGCCAGTGACGGAACCAGGACCGGGTGGTGGTGTAGGACCGGCTGAGACGACGGGGGACACGTGGTGGTGAAGCGGCGGTCATGGCAGCTCCTTCCAGCAGGGGCGGGCCAGACCCGCCGAAAGGACTAACGTCCGAATCGGCCGTTCGGCGACGAGACGCCGTTAACGGTGGGTGAAGTTTCAGCCGGAGTCCTGACTCGACCCTGGGTGATCGGCGGATTGGTGTCGGTGTCCATGGCAGCGGCGTGCGCCGATCGACGGGGCATGCGCTGATAGCCTCCGATCAGGCCCGCGCATGGGGTCTCCGGCGAGGTGCCAGCGGTGCCGTCAGCCAGGTCGGGTGAACGCAACGAGGAGACCGATGAGCCTGCGACAGGATGCGAAGGCGCTTCAGGACGACCTGGCCCACCTGCGGCGGGAACTGCATCAGATTCCGGAGATTGGCCTGCACCTGCCCCGTACCCAGGAACGGGTGCTCGCCGCGCTCGACGGCCTGCCGTTGGAGATCAGCACCGGCACCGAACTGTCCTCGGTGACCGCCGTGCTGCGCGGTGGTCGCCCGGGACCGGTAGTGCTGCTGCGTGGTGACATGGACGCCTTGCCGGTCACCGAACAGACCGGATTGGACTACACCTCCCAGCACGACGGTGTCATGCACGCCTGCGGACACGACCTACACACCGCCGGCCTGGTCGGCGCGGCCCGGTTGCTCGCCGCCCGGCAGGAAACCCTCACCGGCGATGTCGTGTTCATGTTCCAGCCGGGGGAGGAGGGCTGCGACGGCGCAGGGCACATGATCGCCGAAGGGGTGCTGACCGCGGCCGGCCGCCCGGTCGACGCCGCGTACGGGCTGCACGTCCTCTCCTCGTTGCTACCCACCGGGGTCTTCTCCTCCCGGCCCGGCCCGCTGATGGCTGCCTCCGACGGGCTCTTCGTCCGGGTCGTCGGGGCCGGCGGGCACGGCTCCCGGCCACACGAGACACTCGATCCGATACCGGTGGCCTGCGAGATGGTTACCGCCCTGCACACGATGGTCAATCGGCGGTTCGACGCGTTCGAGCCGGTCGTGATTACGGTCGGCTCGTTCCACGCCGGCACCCGGCGCAACATCATTCCGGACGACGCGAGCTTCGAGGCGACGATCCGCACCTTTTCCACGGCGGTCAGCGACCAGATGGCGGCGGAGACGGTACGGCTGTGCCACAACATCGCCGCCGCGCACGGTCTGCGGGCCGAGGTGCGTTACGACCGGGAGTACGGGGCGACGGTCAACCACGCCGCCGAGCACGACTTCGCCGCCGAGACCGTACGGGAGGTCTTCGGTGAGGAACGCTTCGAGCCGTTGACCAACCCGATGACCGGATCGGAGGACTTCTCCCGGGTGCTCGACCGGGTGCCGGGTGCCTTCGTCTTCCTCGGTGCCTGTGCGGCCGATCAACCGGCCGACGCCGCGCCCAACCACTCGCCCCGGGCCGCGTTCGACGACAGCGTGCTGGCCGACGGGGCGGCGCTGCTCGCCGAGTTGGCTGTCCGCCGGCTCCACCGGCCGTCGGTGTCGGGCAGCACCCACCTACCGGACGTGCCCCGCCCACGGGGAAATTGGAAGGCGACGGAGTTGCCACCCGGGTAGGTTGCCGCCCATGTCGATCATCGTTCGGGACTTCCAGCCGGCCGACGCCGAGGCGGCAGCCGAGACCAAACGGGCGGCGATGCCGTACCTGGTGCTCACCCCGGAACTGGTCGCCTGGCAGGTGGCCCATGCTCCCGGCCAACAGCGGCACCGGCTGTTGGTTGCCGAGGTGGACGGGCGGGTCGTCGGCAGCGCCAGTACCGGGATCTTCACTGAGAGCAGCAAGCCGGGCCAGGGGTTCATCAACCTCAGTGTCGCTCCCGGCGGGCGGGGTCGGGGTGCCGGCACTGCCCTGCTGGCCGCCGCCGAGGATTACCTGACCACGCTCGGGGCGAGCACGGCGTACGCGTGGGTGTGGGACGACGAGGTGTCGACCGGTTTCGCGGAGCGGCACGGCTACCAGCGCAGCCGTTCGTCCTACTTTTCCCGGCTGGACCTGACGGCCGTTCCGCTACCGCCGCTACCGCCGTTGCCCGAAGGGGCGCAGTTGCGTACCGCCGCCGACTTCGCCGACGACCCCCGGCCGCTCTACGACCTCGACGTCGAGGCCGCGGCAGACGAGCCCGGCGATGTGGACAGCGATGCGATGAACTACGAGGACTGGCTCACTCTCTACTGGAACCGCCCCGACCTGGATCGGGAGCTGACCTCGGTGGTGATCATGGATGGCAGGGCGGTCGCGTTCAGCGTCGCTCAGACCGACCGGCGCGGGCGATACTGGTCCGGGATGACCGGTACCCGTCGCGCCTACCGGAACCGAGGACTGGCCAAGCAGGCGAAGGGCGACTCGCTGCGCCGGGCCCGGCTTGCTGGCTGCACCGAGGCGTTCACCGGTAACGACACCGAGAACGCACCCATGCTGGCGATCAACGAGTGGCTCGGTTATCGGATTGCCGCCCGCGAGTGGCGTTACCTTCGCGACCTGAACGGCTGACCCAGCTGCCGCGCGGCGCGACAGAAGCTGGCCTGCCGCGCGGCCCGACAGAAGCTGGCCTGCCGCGCGGCCCGACAGGAGCCGGCCGGCCCGACCGGGACACCGCGCACTGTGGTGTCCCGGTCGGGTTGAGTCTTGCTCCTGCCCACCGGACCCGGCGGGCAGCCGGATCAGTGGCGGATCGGCAGTCGGTAGACACCGCCGGACTCGGTGCCGGCGAACAGCCACCGGCCGTCGGGGCTGGCAGCCAGGGATCGCACCGACGGGTCCGGCAAGCCACCGCCCATGTTCAACCAGGAACGTCCGCCGTCCACGCTGAACAGCACGCCGCGTCCACCCTTGAGTAGTCCGGCCTCGGAGTAGGCCGTGGTGCCGGCGTAGAGCACCCCGCCGACCTCGATGACCTGGCTGACCCGCATCGGCAGCCCATGCTGCCCGGCACCGAGCTGGTGCGCGGTGGTGAAGCGCCGACCACCGTCGGTGCTGACCCGAATCTCCGCCCCACCGACCACCATCCGTCGGCCGTCGAGGTGGATCGCGGTGACCGGGCCGTCGAGCACCTTCACCCGGGTGACCCCGCCGTCGTCGGAGCGCCACAGCCCGGTCTGGTCACCGAGCCACACCCGCTTCGGATTTTGCGGGTCGCCGGCCATCGCAGTGTACATGGCCCTGTGGTCGATCTTTTTCCAGCTAGTGCCGCCATCCCGGGTGACGAACAGGCCAGCACCCTTGATGTCGCGGTAGGAGATGAAGAGTTGCCGGGGGTCAGCCGGGTGCACCAGCAGCCCCGACGGAGTGAGGTCGCTCTGCAGGACGTCCGACCATGTGTCGCCAGCGTCGTTGCTGCGGACCAGGCGGGTGCCGTAGAAGCCGTTCATGTAGAGCTTCCACACCGTACGCGGGTCGTCCGGCGCAGCCGCCAGCCCGCGTACGGTGTGGCCCACCCGACCCTCGCCCGCGGAACTGCCCCACTCCAGCTTGTCCGGACCGGACGGCAGCGCGGTGCGGTAGACGTCGACCGGGGTGCCGAGCAGCAGTTTGCCGTCGGTGACCAGCATCCGATCGGCGGACACCCCGGGTACGCCGAGCCGCGTGTAGTTCGTGGCGTCGGTGGTGGCGTAGACCCCGGTGTTCTCCAGCCCGAACAGCAGGGTCTGGTTGTCGTCCGGCCACTGAGCCAGGTCGTGGGTGATCCCCTCCAGCGGCTTGGTGATCTTCGTCCAGGTCCTGCCCCGGTCCCGGCTGAGGAACGTCTGCCGGTTACCGTCGGTGATCAGGTTGTCGCCAACGCCGCTGAGCGAGAACAGGCTCGTCGGCTTCAGCAACTGCTGCCAGCTCCGCCCCTGGTCGGTGCTGCCCAGGATGGTCTTGTTCATCAGGCCCACCGCGACCATGTCCCCGGCCACCGCCAGATGCATGGGCCGGCTGGCGAAGTCGCCGGCCGAACGGACCAGTTGCGGGGTGCCGGACGACCCGGCCCACCGCCACACCCCGTCGCTGGTCGCCACGTACAGGTCGGTACCGGCGAACTCGGCCGCGCTGACGCTACCCTGCCACGGCGCGGCAGTCTGGGTCCAGCTGTCGCCACCGTCCCGGCTGGTCCAGATCATTCCGCCGCCCAGCGCCACCAACGCCTCACCGGCCGGGGTCTGGACGAACTCGTCGAACACGACGTCCGGCAGCGGCAGGGTGCGCCAGGTCTGCCCGGCGTCGTCGGTGCGCAGCACCTTGCCCTGGTAGGCGGGGTCACCGACGGTCTCGACCGCGGCCCACATCCGGTCGGCCCGCTTCGAGTCGATCAACACGGTGGGGCTACCACCGGCGACCGGGGTGATCCGCTCATAGCGCCAGGTGCGGGCCCGGTCCTTGGTGATCCATACCCCCGGGACGTACGGCGTCGTGACGGCGAGCCGGTTCGGGTCGGCCGCCGTGGTGGACATCAGGCCACCGGAGGAGTACGGGCCGATCAGCTCCCACCGGGTGCGCCCCGGTTCGGCGGCCACCTGGAAGGAGGCCCGGCCGACCAGCTTCTTGCCGGTTGCCGTGGGCACGGTCGTGGTGACCGTGTAGACACCGGGCACGTCGCCGGTCACCTCGGCCCGCCACCACAGGTCGTGGTCGTGGCGCACCGTCGCCGTACGCTGCCGTCCGTTCGGTGCCCGGACGGTGACGGTGGGCGCGCCGTCGGTCGGTTCGACCGTGTAGACGAACGCCTCGCTGCGTCCGTCGCTCGGATCCGGCGTGACGTGCACCTCCGGGGTCCGCACCGACAGCAGGTACGGCACCCGTAGGTCGGCCACCCCCTTCTGGGCCTCTGCGGTCAGCCAGCCGGAGACGTCGGCGCTGCCCTGGTCGGGCGCGGTGGTGGTGACCCGGACGGTGACGGTGGCCCGGCCACCGGCGCGTACCGTGACCTGGCTCGGTTCGACCCGGACCGTGCCGGGACTCCCCGACGTGGGAATTGCCTTCAGCTTGAGCCGTTGGGACTGGTTGCTGTCGTTGCGTAGGGTCACCGTCCGGGCGACCTGGACCCGGGACCGGGACAGGTCGGCCAGGCCGAACGACAGGGCGGGCGGATCGGCGGTGACGCTGGCGGTCAGCGCGGCCGGCAGGTCGAGCCGACCGGCTCCAGCCACCCCCGCTGCGGCGTCCGGCACCGCCCTGGCCGACCCGATCAGCGCCGCACCGATCCGGTTCGCGGACGCGTCCGGCCAGAGTTGACGCAGCAGCGCCGCCGCTCCGGCCACGTGCGGGGCGGCCATGCTGGTGCCGCTGAACCGGTGGACCCCGGCCGGCCACTGGGCGGTGGGGATGGCCGAGCGGATCTCCACACCCGGCGCGACGATTTCCGGCTTGAGCTGCCAACGCGGGTCGGGGCCGCGCGAGGAGAAACTGGCGATCTGGTCGGTGACGTCCTCGCCGGAGACGGTCACCCGGACCGCACCGGCGGTCAGCAGCGTACGCAACTGCTGGTACTGGTTGGCGTCGGTGATGCCGAGCACCACGAGGCGGTCCAGGCGCAGATCGTCCTCGGCCCCCAGCTTCTTCGACGCGACGGCGGGTAGCTCACCGGCCGCCGCCGGCTTGGTCACGCCAGGGGTGTACCCGATTCCGGCCAGTGCACCCTGCCGCTCCAGTTCGGCGAACCGGGCGGCGTCGTTCGAGTTGCCGGCCGGGTGTGGCGGGCCGGCAACCAGCACCACCTTGTCGCGCAGGTCCCCGGCCTTGGCGTAGTCGTCCGGGGTCCCGTTGCCCAGGTCCACCAGGTCGGCGGTCACCGGCTTGACCGGCGGGTTCGCCGAGATCGGGGTGCGGTACGTCTCGATCCGTTCACCCTTGCGTGGGCCGGCCAGGTGGACGGCCGGATTGCGCAGGCCGCTGGTGGACGCGCCGACCGCGATCACTCCGTCGGCGGCGGCCGGAGTGCCGACCGTACGCTCGCCCGGCCCGTTGTTGCCGGCAGCGGCGATGACCACCACGCCGGACTTTGCTGCTCGGGAAGCTGCCAACCCGACCGGGTCGGTGCCGTCACCGAGGCCGCCGAGGCTCAGGTTGACCACGTCGGCGCGGTACGGGTTGGCCGGGTCCACCGCCGCCTCGATGCCGGCGATGATGTCCTCGCTGCTGCCGCTGCCCCCCTGGTCCAGCACCTTGTATGCGGTCAGCGTGGCATCCGGCGCGACGCCGGTCACCGCCTGGGTGCCACCCGCACCGCTGCCCGCGACGATGCCCGCCACGTGGGTGCCGTGACTGTGGTCGTCCATCGGGTCGGCGTCGTCGTTGACGAAGTCGTAGCCACCGGCGACCTTGTGGCCGGGGCCGAAGCCGCCGCCCAGTGCCGGGTGCTGGTAGTCCACACCCGTGTCGACGACCGCGACGATGACGCCGCCGCCCCGGGCCGGGTTTCCGCTCGCGTCCTTGCGCTGCCACACCTCGGGCGCGCCGACCAGCGGCACGCTGTCCACGGTGCGGGCCTGGAACGTCGTGACGGGGTGTACCGCCTTGACCCCGGGCAGCCGGCGCAGGGCGTCGACCTGGCTCGCCGGCACCTCGATCGCCATGCCGGGGAGCAGCACCTGGAACGACCGTCGATGGGTCAGCTTGATCCGGGCACGTTCGGCGGCGGTGGTCACGCTCCGCTCGGTGTTGCCGACCGCTTCGCGGGCCGCTCGTACCCGGTCGGCGGCCTGGGCGTCGACGGTGCCCCGGGCCGGGGCGGCCGTGATGGTCGGGGTGGCGTCGAACTCGACGATGACTGTCTGGGATGGACCGGAGGCTGGGGCGGCGGTCGCCGGCCCCGGGGTGAGCAGGGTCGCGGCCAGCCCGGCGGCGGTCGCTGTCGCGACCCATCGTCGGCGGGCGCTGGAGGGCTCGATCATGCCCTTGAGGGTCGGGTGCGGCTTCCCTCCAGGCAACGGTTGCCGGCGTCACGTTTGTGCCGTTGGCACCTGATGGCCACAATCGACCGTGTCACTTGAACCGAATGCCCTGGCCGGCGCCGGTGTCAAAGCCGACGAGGAGGCGATCCTGCGGGCGTTGCTGACGCTGCCCCAGGCGACCGTCGACGAGCTCTCCATCACCAGCGATCAACCACCTGACCGGGTCGCCGCCGCGTTGGCCCGATTGACCGGCCGGGGCCTGGTCGCCCGACTGGCCGGCGCCCAGACCCAGTACACGGCGGCGGATCCACGGACCGCGCTGGACGCCCTCATCCACCCCGCTGAGCAGGCGCTACACCGGGCCCGGGAGGCTGCTGCCGAACTCAGCGCGCTGTTCCACACCGCCCGTGCCGAGCGGCCGGTGGCCGGACCGGTCGAGGTGGTCACCGGGCGGGAGGAGATCAGTCGCTCCTTCGTACGGATCCAGCAGAGCGCCGTACACGACGTGTACGCCTTCGACCGGCCACCGTACGTGCACGCCGTCGGGAACCCGGTCGAGCCGGCCATCCTCGCCAAGGGCGTACGGTGGCGGGTGGTCTACCATCCGGACGCGCTCGCGCTGCCCGGTGCCCTCGCCGAGGTACGAGCCCTGGCGACCCTCGGCGAACAGGCCCGGATGCTCACCGACGTGCCGTTCAAGATGCACCTGGTCGACAACCGGGTCGCCCTGGTGGCGCTGGACACCGACACCGCGACCGGACGGGCCGCGCTGGTGTACCCCTCGGCCCTGCTGGAAGCGCTCTTGATCGTGTTCGAGTCGTGCTGGCAACGAGCCACACCGTTGGACGGGGCAGTCGGCGAGGATGAGGTCTCTGACGAGGATCGGCAGCTGCTGGCGTTGCTGGCGGCCGGCGTCAAGGACGACGCGATCGGCCGCCAGTTGGGCCTGTCGGTGCGTACGATGCGGCGCCGGGTGCGCCGGTTGCTGGACCTGCTTGGTGCGCAGACCCGGTTCCAGGCCGGCATGCAGGCCGCCCGACGTGGCTGGATCTGACCAGCGGGGGTGGAGACATCCGACCAGCGGGCGCGGACACAGCTGGCCGGCCGGCCCGGGTTGGCGGACACACCGGCTGCCGAAGTGGCAGGTCATGGACCTGCGGTGCTAGCGTCCGTCCGGTGATCGACACCGAAGTGCAGCTCGTCGCCCAGCCACGCCTCGATACCCTGGTGAGCAGTTATCCCACCGACGTCCGCCAGCTGCGGAGCGAGTTCGCGGGAGTCGCCTGGATCGGCGACACGCCCGATTCTGACAGCGGCATGATGGGCCCGAGCTACCAGCGACGTTCGTTCGATACCCGGCTCTTCCTGCCGGACACCCACTGGTACGACGCGGACCTCCTTGGGGACGTCGTGGTGCAGGTGAGCGCCAGTGTGTTGCAGGTCGCCAGCACCGCCCAGCAGACCCAGGGGCTGGTCGGCGCGGTGGCCGAACCGGTGGTGGAGTTCTACGAGCACCCCGAGGGGCTGGACGGGGTCGGGCTCTGCCTCTGGCTGCGGGGCACCATCTGGTCCAACATCGGCCTGTCGTACCGGGTCAGCGTGCTCTCCGACCCCGACGCGGTCATCCGCGTCGGGAAGGAGGTGGAGCTGGACGACGAGGGCAGCGACACGGATGCGGACGGAAGCGGCGACAGCAGCGGTGATGTCGGCGGTGAGTAGCGCCGCGCGGTCCGTACCCCGATGACGAGACGGGCCCGTTCCCATCGTAGTGAGTGATAGGAACGGGCCCGCCGATCAGATCAGCAGGTCCTTGTAGTAGATGCTGGCCAGCCGGGCCCCGCTGACGCCGGAGGCGAAACCGAAGCAGAGGCGGGCAGTGCTCAGATCGGCGGGGTTGGTGAGCTGCACCGCCATTCCCTCCGGCTCCCGGAAGGAGAGCGAGTAGGCGGCCTTGGACCACGCACGCTGGACGACCGCGCCGGTGCTGAAGTCCACCGTGGTCAGGTAGGTGTTGCCCTGGTTGGCCACGGTCGAGTCGTACGTACCGTAGGCGCTGCCCTCCAGCAGGTAGAGATAACGGCCAAAGCTGGTGTAGCCCTGGAACGGCCGGTTTTCGGCGACCACGTCGGGCTGGTCCACGGTGGCGATCGGGGTGTAGTTGCCGCTCTTGAACGCGGTCAGGTCATAGGCGGAGATGCGCATCCGGCCGCCGAGCGAGTAGCGCACGATGAGCTGCCCGTACGCGAAGTCGACCGACGCGGTGGTGTTGGTGGCTCCGGCGACCGGCTTGTGCTTCTCCATCGGTGAGGCTTTGGTCAGCACCGCCCGGTTCACGAACGGGAACCGGGTGATGGACGAGCCACGCGCGGTCTCACCGTTGCTCACCGCGTCCGTCTCCGTCCAGAGGTACGTCGAGCTGCCGACCGGCTCCGCACCGATCGACACACCGTGCCCGAAGCCCAGCAGGTACATCTGCCCGAGTTGGTTGCCGGCGAAGTCGAGCTGGGTGATGCAGAGGTCGCCAGCGGCGTCCCGGTCCGCCCCGCTGACCGCAGCCGGCTCGGCGAGCTTCAGTCCACCCTGGAGCACCTGGGCGACGTAGATCCGCCGGTTTACGTTGTCGAAGGCGAAGGACTGGAGGACGGTGGCGTTGCGTAGCGGCTTCTCCCGGAACAACGGGTCCGACGCGTCGGTCAGGTTGAACCGTTGGGAGGTCGGTAGCGCGGCTGCGGCCATCGCCGTCGTGCGGGCCATAACCGGCGGGGCAGCCCCGGCAGCCTGGCTCATGCCCAGCGCGCCGAGCGTGCCCAACGCCGCTCCACCACCGGCGACCAGTAGGCCGCGTCGCGAAACCGTGTCACCCATCAAGAACTCCCCCAGGTCCGAAGAATCGTTGCAGATGTAACTCGTACCGGGAAGGAAACTTTCATAGATCGATACGGGCGCGCAAGAGCGATGTCCGGCCCGGATACGCGGAAGGGCTCCTTCCCATGGGACAAGCCATAGGAAGGAGCCCTCCGTTATCGCACAGCTCAGGCGGTGAGCATCTTTCGCAGGACGTACTGCAGGATGCCGCCGTGCCGGTAGTAGTCGGCCTCACCCGGGGTGTCGATGCGGACCACCGCATCGAACTCGATCCCCGTGTCGGTGGTGACCTTGACGGTACGCGGGATGCCGCCCTCGTTGAGCTCGGTGACCCCGGTGAAGGTGAAGGTCTCCGTGCCGGTGAGCCCGAGCGTGTCGGCGGTTACCTCGTTCGGGTACTGCAGCGGCAGCACACCCATGCCGATCAGGTTGGACCGGTGGATCCGCTCGTACGACTCGGCGATGACCGCCCGTACGCCGAGCAGCATGGTGCCCTTGGCTGCCCAGTCCCGGGACGAGCCGGAGCCGTACTCCTTGCCGGCCAGGATCACCAGCGGTACGCCCGCCGCCTGGTAGGCCACCGAGGCGTCGTAGATGGTGGACTGCTCGCCGGTCAGGTGGTTGACCGTGAAGCCACCCTCCACACCCGGAACGAGCTGGTTACGCAGCCGGATGTTGGCGAAGGTGCCCCGGATCATCACCTCGTGGTTACCGCGCCGCGAACCGTACGAGTTGAACTCGTGCCGGGCCACCCCGTGCTCGGCCAGGTACTTGCCGGCGGGGGAGTCGGCCTTGATCGCACCGGCCGGCGAGATGTGGTCGGTGGTCACCGAGTCACCCAGCTTGGCCAGCACCCGCGCGGCAGTGATGTCGCTTACCGGCTGCGGGTCCCGGGCCATGCCCTCGAAGTACGGGGGCTTGCGCACGTAGGTCGACTCGTTGGTCCAGGCGAACGTGTCCCCGGTCGGGGTGGGCAGCGACTGCCAGCGCTCGTCACCGGCGAACACGTCGGAGTACGCCGCACCGAACCCGGTCGCGCCGATGGCCGAGGCGATCACGTCCTGGATCTCGGCGGAGTTGGGCCAGATGTCGCGGAGGAAGACCGGCTCGCCGTCGGAGCCGTAGCCGATCGGCTCGTTGGCCAGGTCGATGTCCATCGTGCCGGCCAGCGCGTACGCCACCACCAGCGGCGGGGACGCCAGGTAGTTCATCTTGACGTCCGGGTTGATCCGGCCCTCGAAGTTCCGGTTGCCGGAGAGCACCGAGACCACCGACAGGTCGGCCTCGTTGACCGCGGCGGAGACCGCCTCGGGCAGCGGCCCGGAGTTGCCGATGCAGGTGGTGCAGCCGTAGCCGACCAGGTGGAAGCCGAGCTTCTCCAGGTACGGGGTGAGACCGGCCCGCTCGTAGTAGTCCATGACCACCTTGGAGCCGGGGGCCAGCGTGGTCTTCACCCACGGCTTGCGAGCCAGGCCCCGCTCGACGGCGTTACGGGCCAGCAGCGCCGCGCCGATCATCACCTGCGGGTTGGAGGTGTTGGTGCAGGAGGTGATGGCGGCGATCACGACGGCACCGTGGTCGAGTTCGTACTCGGTGCCGTTCTCGTCGGTGACCCGGATCGGGTTGCTCTGCCGGCCGTTCGCGCCGGTGGCGGCGGAGATCAGGTCACGCGGCTTGTCTGCCGGGTCGATCTGGTCGTTGGCCGGCGGGTCGCTGGCCGGGAAGGATTCCTTGCTGGCCTCGTCCGCAGGGCCGGTGACCGGCCGCTTGTCGGTGTCCAGGTAGTTCTGCAACGCCGAGCGGAACAGCGTCTTGGCGTTGCCCAGCGGCACCCGGTCCTGCGGGCGCTTCGGGCCGGCCAGGGACGGCTCGATGGTGGAGAGGTCCAGTTCGAGCCGCTCGCTGTAGTCCGGCTCGGCGGCCGGGTCGTGCCAGAGGCCCTGCTCCTTGGCGTACGCCTCGACCAGCGCGACCTGCTCCTCGCTGCGGCCGGTGAGCTTGAGGTAGCGGACGGTCTCGTCGTCGATCGGGAAGATCGCCACGGTGGAGCCGTACTCCGGGGACATGTTGCCGATGGTGGCCCGGTTGGCCAGCGGCACCGCACTCACGCCAGGTCCGTAGAACTCGACGAACTTGCCGACCACGCCGTGCTGCCGCAGCATCTCGGTGATGGTGAGCACCAGGTCGGTGGCGGTGGTGCCGGCCGGGGCCTCACCGTGCAGCTTGAAGCCGACGACGCGCGGGATGAGCATGCTCACCGGCTGGCCGAGCATCGCGGCCTCGGCCTCGATGCCGCCGACGCCCCAGCCCAGCACACCCAGGCCGTTGACCATCGTGGTGTGCGAGTCGGTGCCGACGACGGTGTCCGGGTACGCTGCCAGGCTCCCGTCGGGTCCCTTTCGCTCCATGATGGTGCGGGCCAGGTATTCGATGTTGACCTGGTGCACGATGCCGGTGCCGGGCGGGACGACCTTGAACTCGTTGAACGCGCTCTGGCCCCAGCGCAGGAACTGGTAGCGCTCCTTGTTGCGCTCGTACTCCAGCTCGACGTTGCGGGCGAAGGCGTCCTCGCGACCGAAGAGGTCGGCGATGACCGAGTGGTCGATGACCAACTCGGCCGGGGCCAGCGGGTTGACCTTGGTGGCGTCGCCGCCCAGCTCGCGGACCGCCTCGCGCATGGTGGCCAGGTCGACCACGCAGGGCACGCCGGTGAAGTCCTGCATCAGCACCCGGGCCGGGGTGAACTGAATCTCCACGCTCGGGTCGGCGGTGGCGTCCCAGCCACCGAGCTGCCGAATGTGGTCGGCGGTGATGTTCGCGCCGTCCTCGGTGCGGAGCAGGTTCTCCAGCAGGATCTTGAGGCTGTACGGCAGGCGGTCGTGCCCGTCCACCTTACTGATCTTGAAAATTTCGTAGCTCGCGTCTCCGACGCGTAGCTGGGTCTTCGCACCGAAGGTGTCGAGGCTCGCCACGTCGTACTCCTTCACACCAGCGACCGTGAGTAGTCCTGAGTCTTGCGCACGGGGTACTGCGCTGCCTGGCTTAGGCAACACTTACCGGCCGATTCTGTAGTCAACAAAACCGTACGTCCGTCTTGCTATCCGCGCAACCCCGGGCCAAGTTCTGGGACCACAGGGGGTGGCGCGGGGTCAGGCCAGGCTGCCGACCTTGAACACCAGCGTACGGCGGTCCTTGGTGCTGACTGTCACGGAGTCCCCGTCGAGGTAGACCTGCTCGGGTGACTCAGCACCCACGTCGACCGCCACGGTGGCCTTGCCGGTTGCCCGGTCCACCAGCCAGATCTGCCACTGGCTGGCCCGGCCGTCGTAGTTGGTCAGCACCATTCGCCCTGGGGCCGTGGCCACCACATGTGGAGAACTCTCGAATGCCTGCACCTGCTTGCCGGTGAAGTCCAGCACCTTCGGATCGCGGAGGATCCCGAAGATTCCCGCACCAAAGATCACGTTGCCGCTGTCGGCGTGCCACGACTCCCGATCCGACCACTCGACTTCCTTGCGCCAGACCTCCTGCCCGGTACGGGTGTCCACCGCCACGAAATAGTCGTTACCCGAGCCCGGTGTGTCGACCGCCGCGCAGACCAGGTGGGGGCCGCAGACCCCGACGTTCTCGATCTGGTTGCCGGCGGTCAGTGAGAGAGCCCACTTCGACGTGAAGTCCGGGACCGAGTACGCGGCCAGCACCGCCTTGCCGCCGGTGACCGAGTTGTGTCGCTTGCCGATGACCAGCCCGTCGAAGCCCAGCCACAGCGCCTCGTCGAACGGCAATGCCCCGCTGCCCAGCGTCTTCTTGGTCTTTGCATCGAGGGCGATGCCGACCCGCTTCGTCGTGTCGAGTTCGACCACCACCTCGCTGGCGGTCATCGTTTCGCGCAGACCGTTCGCTGGCGGCAGGACCCCGGGACCGGCCGGGGTCTCCGCCGTGGGAAAGATCCGCATCGCACTGATCCGGTGGTCTGTGTTCGACAGCAGGTCGTCACTGCCGTCCCGCTTCCACTTCGTCCGTCCGGTCCGCAGGTCGACCCGCTCGACGGCGTTGTCGTAGATGCCGTCGAGGACCTCCGTCACCGCCTCGGTACCGAAGTAGGCGATGTCCACCCGGTCTTCCCACGGCTTCTTCCACAACAGCGTGCCGTCGGTGGCGTTGAGTACCACCCGGACGTCCTTGCCGTTGTCGAGAGCGGACTGTTTTCCGTCGATGACGATCAGATCCGCGACCGGTGTGATCGTCATCTCGGTGGGCTCGATGCTTACCTCGACCGTCCAGCCCGGCCCGGTGCCGGTCCTGGGTAGCGCACGGACCTCGGTCGAGCCGTTACCGGTGGTGGCCCAGACGACCCGGTCGCCGACCAGGGTCGTCGCGGTAGCACCGTCCCGCGACGGTGCCAGCTCGTGTACCCGGTCGAGCTTGCCCCGCCCCGGTTGCTGGTCACCGCTCTTCCCGCTGCCGATGCCGAGCCCGCCCGAGCCGGAACCGTTGGAGCCATTGCCGAACGCCTCGGTGGCCCACTGTCCGCCCTTGATCACCGCACCTACGCAGCCGGCCAGGACCGCCAGCAGGACGACAGCGGTGACCGCGCGAGGTACCGGCCGGCGAGGCGGGGCGGTGGTCTTGATCGGCGGGAACGCCGGGCCGCTCGGTGGCTGACCGAACCCGGGGGACCAGCCAGGCGGACCCGATGGTGGCGGCGACGGTCGGCCTGCGGGCGGTGGCGGTGACGGCGGCGGGCCTGTGGGCGGCGGTGACGGGACACCACCGGCGGTCGTACCCGGGGCATTGGTCGTACCGGTGGCGTAGATCAACGCGCCGTATGCGACCGGCAGTTCCGGTTGCTCGGGCACCGAGGGCGCGACACCTAGCCGGGCGTGCAGCCGGGTCGCCACCACGGGCATCCGGCTCGCCCCGCCGACCAACAACAGGCCGGCCAGACTGCCCGGGGCGACCCCGGCCCGTTGCAGGACCCGGCGGATCTCGTCGACGCCTCGGGCGACGAGTGGACTGGCGATCCGATCCAGCTCCTCCCGGGTGAGATGCATCGGCTCGTCGAGGCCCGGCACGTGCACCGGGGCCACCGTCGTACGCGACAGCATCTCCTTCGCGGTACGGACCTCGGTCCAGAAGCTCTGCCGGTCGCGGCGGTCTGCGGCGGTCTGCGGTTCGCGGAGCCGCTGCCACAGGTCGGCGTTCCGAATTCCGGCGAGCTGGCCGAGGTGCGCCACCAGCGCCTCGTCGATGTCCAGGCCACCCAGGTCGTCGAGCCCACCGGTGGCGAGCACCCGCAGGCCGACCTCCGCACGCTCGACCACGGCCACGTCGAGGGTCCCGCCGCCGAGGTCGAAGATGCCGAGGTGACCGCCGACCGGCACCTGCTGCCCAAGGACCTGTACGCAGTAGGTGGCGGCGGCAATCGGCTCGTCGACCAGATGAACCTGTTCGAGCCCGGCCAGCCGGGCCGCCTCACGCAGCACCTCGCGGCGAGGCTGCCCCCAGTCGGCGGGGCAGGTCAGGATGGTGTCGTCGGTGGTCGGTTCGATGCCGGCGTGCCGGGCCTCCTCGACGACCCGGCGCAGGATGGCGGCGAGGAGCGCGCTGACCGCCAGTTCGGCGTCACCCAGCAGCACCCAACCCTCGTCGATGCGGCGCTTAGGGTGCGGCTCGAAGCGTTCCGGTTCGGCCGCCCCGAGCCGGGCACCGTCCCGTCCGGTGTGCACTGTGCCGACGACGTCCACGAAGACCCCGGAGGCGAGCAGCGGCGAGCCGTCGAACAGCAGCGATCGCGGCTGTTGGCCGGGCCGGTGCACCACGGCGACGGTGTGTGTGGTGCCCAGGTCGACAGCCAGCCGGGCCGGGTTCCCCACCATTTCACCTCCGGGCGGGCGCGGGCGGCACCGCCGGGCGGATCGTACTTGCCGAATGCCATCAGCCGGCCGGTCGACCCATGGTCATCCGGCCGGCAGGGCATCGAGTGATATCAGCCCAAAATAGGTTGACTGGTCGTTTGTGACAGGTGAGCATTGGCGACCGCCCAACGCCGTACTGGTGTTGCTTACCGCGAGGAATTGAATGCAGATCAGGACTGCCGTACCCGATGATGCTCCGGCCGTGGTGGCGCTGCGCGCCGAGGTCTACCCGTACCTGGTTCGCGGGATCGAGTCGACCCGCCGGATGATCTCAGAGCCGCCACCCGGTGAACACTGGGTGGCGTTTGTCGTCGAGAGCGACGGCCGGCTGGTCGGTTGGGCTTCGTCATATCTGAATGGGACGACGTCCGAGGCGGACTTCGGGGAGATTTCCCTTCTGCACGTGCAACCGGACTACCGGCATCGGGGTGCGGGCAGCGCACTACTCGCCGCAGCCACGCAACACCTGACCGGGATCGGGGCCCGACGCGTACGGACCTGGGTGTTGGAACAGTCGCTGGAGTTCGCGCGAAAGCGCGGATTCGAGCCCAGCCGGCAGATGCGCTACGCGGCCCGGACACTGCGGTCCCTACCACCCGTACCGTCCGCACCGCCGGGGGTTCGACTGGCGACACTCTCCGATCTGGACCCCGAGCAGCTGTACGAGGCATATGTTGCGGCCAGCGCGGACACACCGGATGACGTGGCCTACGATGCGCTCTCCTACGACACCTGGCGGTACGAGGTCTGGGAGAACCTGGGGCTGGACAAGGCCGCCAGTGTCACCGCGATGGTCGACGACGACATCGTCGCGTTTTCGTTCGTCAAACGGGATGGCGAGCGCATGTGGTCGGACATGACCGCGACGCTGCCGCAGCATCGTGGTCGTGGGCTGGCGCGACTGGTCAAGTCCGCAGCGCTACAGCATGCTGCCGCACGTGGCGTCACGGTCGCGTACACCTCCAACGAAGAATCGAACGCGCCGATGCTCGCGATCAACAGCCGGTTGGGCTACCGCCCGGTCGTCACCCAGTGGTCCTGCCTGACCAACCTGCCCTGATTCCGGCCAGAATCGCTGCTGGCCATCGGAGTGTGGCAAGAACGCCATTAGTGGAGCCGACGGCCCCGTCGGGCACCGTCGGGCCACAGCACGGTCACCGGCAGCTGACGGGCCCGGGCGGCGCGTACCACATCGGCGGTGTCGCCGGTGCTGGCCGAGGGACGGCCGTCCCAGACCGCCAGCAGATGGTCGCAGCGGCGCAGCAACTCCTCACTCGCCGCCATGTACGCTTCCCGGCCCGACTCCGGATACGGCATGTAGGACACCGTCGTTGCCTTGGCGAGCAGCTCGTCGAAGTCGGCCAGGTTGTGCGCCTCGACGGCCCGTTCCCGATAGTCCATCGCCGGGATGATCACCTCATAGGTGCCGCCGGTGGCGAGGACGGCGCGGGCGAAGAGCTGGTCGGCCCCGTCGGCCAGGCAGGTGACTCCGTGCAGCTCCCGTCCGGCGTACGGCTTGAGCTGCTTGGCCAGGCAGGCGTAGATCAACTCGGCGGTCCCGCTGGCGAGAATGACGTGACCGGTGACCCCGATCCGCGGCATGGCACACCGTCCGTTCCTCGTCGCGCGCTGGCCCTTGTCGCGCGCCGTTCTCGTCACGAGTAGTTGCGTCACGCGTGCCGTACCCGGACGATCCGGAACCCGGCGTCGGCCAGGATGGCCGGCAGCTCCCGGATGGCGTCGTGGTTGCGCTCACGCATCTCCTCGTCCAGGCTCTCCCAGGTGCTCAACGCCGGATGCAGCCGGCGGGCATCGTCCCGGCTGTTGGCATATCGCCAGCCGGTGGCGACCCGCTCCGCCACCCAGCGCTGGTGTTCGAGTACGGCGAGCCGCTCGATCTCATGCTCGGCCAGGACGTGTTCGACTCCCGGGCCGACCCGGGGGGAGAGGGCACAGCCCAGTTCACGTAGTTTCCGGCCGATGTCGTCGGCCTGGGCGCGGTTGGCCTGGCGCAGCGTCTCCGGCAGCTCGTCCCAGGGCACCAGCGCGGGATTGGCGGTAGACGTCTCGCCGTGTCGGTGTCGGGCCACCAGGTAACTCTCGTGGATCACCCGGGCCAGCCGTTCCACCAGGTCGTCCCCGATCAGCGTCGGATCGCAGGCCGCATGCACCACCCCGTAGAGGCGCAGCGCCCCGGAGAGGTCGTCGAGCACCCGGTCGCCGTGATCGGTGTCGAACGCTTCCCGCAGGCTGGCCAGCCGGTCCAGGCGTACCACCACCGAGCCGGGGCCGCCGTGCCACAACTGCTCGGTGGTCAGCGCGGTCTTGAGCGCCTGCTCCTCGTCGTCGTAGCAGATGAAGACCCGGTCCGGCGGCAGGGGAAAGCCGGTGTCGAGCAGCTCGGCCAGCCCACCGTCGTACGGCGTGATGTGGCAGACCCGGGAGAGGAAGGGATAGCGGTGGGCCAGCTCGGCCGCTGCCCGGGTGGCTTCGTCGTCGACCAGGGCGATCGGCAGCAGTGTGTCGCCGCCCGGGTCCCGCATCCGCCACTGGCGGGCCAACTCGACCAGCGCCGCCCGACCGAAGACGGTGGCACCGAGCACCACCACCCGGGGTGGGCCACCCCGTATCGGCAACAGTGGATCCCGGACGAACAGGTTGCGGGCGGCTAGGTCGTCGATGTTGAAGAAGTCGAGCCGGGTACCGGGATGCTCGGCCAACCCCAGGTGCCGGGCCTGTAGGGCGAGACAGAGTTCCGGATCGGAGACCTGTGCGAAGACCGCCAGCGGGGTCCGTCGGTTCCGCTGGGCGGCGGCGAGCGCGATCGCGGTGTTGGTGGCGTTGTCACTGGTGCACGCGTAGAGCGCCCGCGCCCGCCGGATGCCCGCTGTACGGAGCACGTCTGGATCGCGGGCGGCGGCCGCCCGGGCGGTGAGGGTGTGGGCGGTGCCGGGGCGCGGTACGCCGGGCTCGGAGATCACCGCCTCGGCCGGTACGGTCACCACCCGCTCGCCCGCTGCCCGCAGCCGCCGGGCCAGGGTGCTGGCGACCAGCCCGTCGCCGCAGACGATGACGTGGTTGCGGGAGTTACGGGCACGTAGCCGGCGCAGCTCGGCGGCGAACAGCAGTCGGCCCGCCTCGACGAAGGCGTAGACGGTGACCGCAGGAGCGGTGAACCGGGCGATGTTGAGCAGCTCCGGGATTTTTCCGCCGTCGTCCAGCGGTGGCGACCCCAGCACGAAGAGTTGCAGGTCGTAGTAGAGCAGGTCGAGGGGATCGTGTGTAGGCAGGTACTCGGCGAAGCCGAGGTAGCCGAAGACGACCGAGAGCAGGCCGATCGTTCCGAAGATCAGCCTCAGTAGGTTCATGGTGGGCGCGCGGGGCGGCTCGCCGAGGCTGCTCCCAGGCACTGCATCCCCCTGTCGGGGTCGGGGCGATGACGCAGCGCCATCGTACCGTTGCCGCTAGCAGTGAGGAAACATCGATTGGTCGGATGTTGTACTGCCCCGACCAATCGATGTCTCCCCGGACGGCTCAGCCCGGCAGGCGCGGTCCCGCCTCGCGCTGCGCCGCGAGCCAGGTCTCGACCTCGTCGGCCTGCCGAGGCAGGCCCGCCGACATGTTGACGGCCCCGGCGGCGGTGACCAGGATGTCGTCCTCGATCCGGATCCCGACGCCGCGCAGTTCTGCGGGCACCAGCTCGTCCTCGGGCTGGAAGTAGAGGCCGGGCTCGACCGTGAGCACGTAGCCCTCGGCGAGGTCACCCTCGCGGTAGGTCTCCTTGCGAGCCTGGGCGCAGTCGTGCACGTCGATGCCGAGCATGTGCCCGAAACCGTGCAGCGTCCACCGCCGGTAGACGGTCGACTCGCGGTCCATCGCCTCGTCCACGCTGACCGGCAGCAGGCCCAGGTCGTGCAGCCCCTCGGCGAGCACCCGCATGCAGGTCTCGTGTACGTCCCGGAAGGCCACGCCCGGCTTGATGTAGTCGATGCCGGCCTGCTGCGAGGCGTACACGATGTCGTAGAGCTGACGCTGCAGCGGGCTGAACCGGCCGTCGACCGGCACGGTCCGGGTGACGTCGGCGGTGTAGAGGTGATGCCCCTCCACGCCCATGTCCATCAGCAGCAGTTCGCCAGGACGAGTGGTGCCGTTGTTGCGTACCCAGTGCAGGATCGTGGCGTGCTCGCCGGCCCCGACGATCGAGCCGTACCCGACGTCGTTGCCGTCGTGCCGGGCCCGCAGCGCGAAGATCCCCTCCAGCAGCCGCTCGGAGACGCCCCGGTCGGCCGGCAGCACCCGGGCCACGTCCTCGAAGCCCCGGACGGTGGCGTCGATCGCGTCCTGGAGCTGGGCGATCTCCCACTCGTCCTTGACCAGCTTCAGCTCGGCGATCGCGGCGGCCAGCTCGCGGTCCCGGCCGACGGTGTCGCCCTGTCTCCGGTACGGGAGCACGGCCGCGTCCACGTCGGCGTCCAGCCCGCGCAACACCCGGGTACGCCCCGGTGCGCACCCAGCCAGCGCGGCATCCAGCTCGGTCAGCGGGGCGGTCTGGACACCCAGCTCGGTGGACTTCTCGTTGAGTGTGTGCCGGCGGCCCACCCACAGCTCGCCGTGCCGGCTGCGGAAGAACTCGTCGCTCTCCTTCGAGCAGCGGGGCCGCATGTAGAGGACGGCGTCGTGGCCGCTGCCGTTCGGGCGCATCACCAGCACGCTGTCCGGGTCGTGGTCACCGGTCAGGTAGGCGAAGTCGCTTCCGGGGCGGAACGGGTAGTTCGTGTCGTTGGCGCGTACCTTTTCCGGTCCGGTGGGAATCACCAGTGTTTCGCCGGAGAAGGCGGCCGACAGCGCGGCCCGGCGCTTGGCGTAATTGGGCACCTCTGGCCGGGGCCCGATCGGCAGTGCGCTGTCCCGCCAGCCCTCGCGCATGAATGCGAGGAACTTTTCTGGGAAGTCGGGATCGTGCGATTCAGTTCCTGCCGCCGTACTCTTGTCTTGCTCGTCGCTCATCGCCCGGTCCTCCCTCGCTCACCGTCGTTGCCGACGGTATCGCGCCGAACCGTACCGTGGCGATGGGGGCGGTGGGGGCAACGGTGCCGGCACAGCCAACCGGCGCGCGTGGAAAGATGACCGCCATGTGCGGACTTCTGGCTTTTTTCAGCGCGCGCGGTGACGCCGGCGCGCACCGCGATGCCATCGCCGGTGCGTTGGAATGCCTGCACCACCGGGGACCGGACGAGACCGGGGTCGAGTTGATCGCCGATGGTTCGGGCCGGTACGCGGATGCGGTCTTCGCCCACAAGCGGCTGGCGATCATCGACGTGGCGCTGAGCCACGAACCCCTGCCCTACGCCGACGGTCGCTACCTGCTGACCTTCAACGGTGAGATCTACAACTACATCGAGCTGCGTGAGGAACTGATCCGCGACTACGGTGCCCAATTCGCCACCCAGGGTGACGGTGAGGTGATCGTCGCCGGCTTCCACTACTGGGGCGAGCGGGTACTCGACCGGCTGCGCGGGATGTTCGCCTTCGTCATCTGGGACCGCAAGGAGCGGCGGGCGTTCGGTGCCCGGGACAACTTCGGTATCAAGCCGTTGCACTACCTGCAGACCCCGGACGGGGTCTACCTCGCCTCGGAGAAGAAGGCGCTGCTGCCGTTCGCGCCCTCGGCGTACGCCGGGGACGCGGGGGTGAACACCGCCAACCTGTCGCACTACCTGACCCTGCAGTACGTGCCCGAGCCGGGCACCCTGCACCAGGGCATCAACCGGATCGGGTCGGGTGAGTACCTGACCTGGCAGCCCGGCGGTCAGATCGAAATACGCCGCTGGTACCGCCCGGTGTTCCGGCCCACCCCGATCGACGATCCGCAGCGGCTCTACCACCAGATCCGCGAGACGCTGCGCGAGAGCGTACGGATGCACATGCGCTCGGACGTGCCGGTCGGCTCGTTCCTGTCCAGCGGCATCGACTCGACTGCGGTGGTGGCGCTGGCCCGGGAGTTCAACCCGAACATCCTGACCTTCACCGTGGGCTACGACGTGCCGGGCTACTCGGAGATCGACGTTGCCCAGGACTCGGCCCGCCACCTTGGGGTGACCACCATCCCGACCAAGATCGGCCCGCACGACATGATGGAGGCGCTGCCCCGGATCGTCTGGCACCTGGACGACCCGGTCGCCGACCCGGCGCTGGTGCCGCTCTACTTCGTGGCCAAGAAGGCGGCCGAGTACGTCACCGTGGTCCTCTCTGGCGAGGGTGCCGACGAGTTCTTCGGCGGCTACACCATCTACCGCGAGCCGTTGTCGCTCGAAGCGGTGAACGGCCTGCCCAGCGGGGTGCAGAAGGGGCTGCGGGCGGTCTCCAAGGCGATTCCGCAGGGAGTCAAGGGCAAGAGCTTCCTGGAGCGCGGCACCACCCCGATCGAGCAGCGCTACTACGGCAACGCGCGGATGTTCACCGAGGAGGAGAAGCAGCACCTGATGCGCCGCTACAACCCCGCGGTGCGCTACACAGACGTCACCGCGCCGGTCTACGCCGAGTGCGCCGAGCTGGACGACGTCACCAAGATGCAGTACATCGACCTCTACACCTGGCTGCGCGGAGACATCCTGGTCAAGGCGGACCGGATCTCCATGGCGCACTCCCTCGAGGTGCGGGTGCCGTTCCTGGACCGGGAGGTGTTCAACGTGGCGTCGATCATTCCGGTGGACCTGAAGCTCCCGCCGCGCTCGGACGCCACCAAGTTCGCCATGCGCCAGGCGTTGCAGGGGGTGGTCCCGCCGGCCATCGTCAACCGGCGCAAGCTGGGCTTCCCGACCCCGACCCGGGTCTGGCTGCGGGGCGAGATGTACGAGTGGGTCCGGCACATCATCGCCACCTCCGGTGCCGGTGACCTGCTCGACCTGAACTACGCCATCCGGCTGCTGGACGAGCACAAGCGGGAGGAGGCGGACCACTCCCGCAAGGTCTGGACCGTGCTGATCTTCTGCATCTGGCACGCCATCTTCGTGGCCAAGACCCTCGACCCGGGCATCCAGCGCAACCAGTCCGCGCTTCTCACCAAGCCGGTGGTCGGCTCGATGGTGGCCTGACCCTTCCCTGTCCCTGCTGATCAAGAGGTTTGCGTCAGCCGAGCTACCGCTCGGTGACGCAAACCTCTTGATCAACTCGTCGGAGTAGCGGGAGTAGCGGGAGCGGCGGGTTACGGGCTGGTGCAGGTCACCGTGGGGGCACCGTTGGTCGCCCCGGCGCTGGCGGTGAACCCGAACGTGGTGGTGCCGTTGGGCGGTACAGCCCCGTTGTACGCCGCGTTGCGGACCGTGACACTGGCCCCGTTCTGGGTGTGCGTGCCGTTCCACAGCTGGCCGATGCTCTGCCCGTTGGGCCAGGTCCAGGTGGCGGTCCACCCGTTGAACGTCGAACTACCGTGGTTCATGATCGTGACCTCCGCTTGGAAGCCACCGGACCAGGCATTGACCACCCGATAGCCGGCCATGCAGCTGGTCGGACCCGGCGGCGGGGTGGTCGGCCCGGTCGTCGGCGGCGGCGTGGTCGGGTTGGGGGTCGGAGTGCCACCGGGCCCGACCCCGGTCACCTCACCGTTGCCGCCGTCGAAGACCACGTCCGAGCAGCCGAAGAAGTTCTCCTGGCTGTCCGAGCGCACCCAGCGGGAGTAGATGATGTGCCGGCCGCTCTTGCCAGTCGGCAGCTGACCACTGAAGTAGTAGTGCCCCTCGTTGCTGCCGGGCCCACCGTTCTGCGGCGGGTTGGTCACCGTCAGGAACGGCTCCTCCAGGTCGCTCCAGGCCAGCGGCTGGGTCGGGCTCCAACTGTTCTTGGTCACGTAGAAGTAGAACGTGCCCGGGTGATGGGCCCAGTTGCTGTACTTGAAGCTGAAGTTGGCCCCCGAGGTGAGGTGGGTCAGCGGCCAGTCGTCGCGGGCCAGGTCGTACCCGCTGAAGCCGGTGTTGCCACCGCTGCACAGTTGGCCGTCCGGGATGAAGCCCACCGTACGGCCGTTCGCGTCGGAACGCAGCACGCTGAACCAGTTGTAGAGCGAGTTGGCCCCACTCTGCGCGACGGCCGCCGCGCAGGCCGGGTTGTTCGGTTGGATGTCGCCCTGCGGGCTGAGCCCGTCCTTCCAACACAGGTAGGTGCGGCTACCCGGGGCCATGGAGGCACCGTGCGCCGAGGCGGAATGGGGAAGCACCACCGTCACGACGGCGGCGGTGACGAGGGTGGCCACGGCGGAGAGGACCGTGAGCCGATGCAGACGTTTCACCGAGTTCTCCTTGCTGGACCGAGTCCCGCCAGCCGGGCGCAAATCGATGCGGATGGCTCGCTACGGCGGAACGGAACGGGGACAGGGGCGAGGCGCGGACGGATGGTGGCGGCGGTACGGCCGCCCGGTCCGCGTATCGACGCCGCTCTCGTGGCCCTGCCGGTTCCCGTGCAGCGCGTCAGCCCCCGCGCTGTCTCGGCAGCGCTATCCCAGCACGGATCAGACATCAACTCAATAGGTGTATCTCGATTAATTTGCTGTCGGCTGTCGGCTGTCGGCTGTCGGCTGTCGGCTGCCGGGCGCCCGGGGGCGGGCCGAGATAGCCCGGTGGTTCACCGGTCAGGAGTCACCGGTCAGCTCGGCATAGCCCCGGCGTACCGCCACCAGGGCCGGCTCCGGACCGAATGGGGCCTGGGCGGCCACCCGCTCGGGCGGCACGTGGTCGCAGTGGCCCTCGCGGATCAGCCAGCCGAGCGTGGCGAGCTGGTCGTGCTGGGCCTGCACGAAGTCCCGGTCGACCACAGCACCATGCCCGGGCACCACCGTGGTCCCGGCGGTGGTGTGGCGCAGCAGCTCGGCCAGCGTGCCGGCCCACTCCAGCGGGTAGCTGTCCTCGAAAGCGGGCGGGCCGCTCTCCTCGACCAGGTCACCGGCGATCAGCACGTCGGCGTCGGAAACCTGCACCACCAGGTCGCCCTCGGTGTGCCCCCGGCCGATGTGGCGCAGCGTGACCGGTCGCCCGCCGAGATCCAGGGTGGATTCCAGGTGTACGGCATGGCCGGGCGCGAGCACCGGCGTCCGGCGCAGTTCGGCGGCCAGCTCCGGCTCACTGGCGAGCATCTCCTCGTACGCCTGCCGGCGCACCTCGTCGGCGTGGTCGCGTAACAACGCCACGGTGGTCTCGTGGGCGTATACCGGGCGGGCCGGGTCACCGGCCAACGTGGCATTGCCGAAACAGTGGTCGAAGTGGTGGTGGGTGTTGACGATGGTCCACGGAAGCGCCGTGATGGCCCGGACCGCAGCGGCCAGTTCGGTCGCCTGGTCCGCGGTGGACAGCGTGTCCACCAGCAGCGCTGCCTCGTCGCCGAGCACCAGGGTGACGTTGACGTCGAGCACCGGGTGCCGCAGCACCCAGACCCGGTCGGCTACCTCGGCGAAGCGGACGCTCATGCCGACCCGGTGGCCCGCTCCACGAACCGGTGCCGGTCGACCAGGACCCGCTCAACCCGGCCCTCGGCCACCGTCGTTTCGCCGTCGGTCACGGTCACCTCGAACAACAGCCGCCGGCCGTCGACCTTGGCCAACCGGGCCTGGGCGGTGACCGTACGACCGACCGGGGTGGGGGCCCGATGGTCCAGTTCCACCCGTAGCCCGACGGTGGTCATGCCGGTGGGCATCCGGGTAGCGGTGGCGGCGACGGTGGCCGCCTCGGCCAGCGCGAGCACCCGGGGCGTGCCCAGCACCGGCACGTCGCCCGAGCCGACCGCCTGCGCGGTGTCGGAGTCGGTGACGGTCAGCTCCACCCGGGCGGACAGCCCCGGGGTGAGGGCGGATTCCGGCTGCTGACCCGATCCCGCCGACGCTGCCGTGAGATCAGGATCTGGCTGCTGTTCCATGCGATCAGGATAGGCGCTCGGTACGGGCCGGCGCTGGCGTGTACGGACCGCCCGAGGCGGGAAGATGGTCGATTTCAGGCGGGATGCGGTCGCCGTTAGGCTTGTCGGCGATGGTTGCCAACGTCACCGAACCCGCCTCCACCACGCCTTCCGGCTCGCCGCCCGCCCCGGTCGACCGGCGTCGCCGAGTGCGCGCCATGTCGATCTGGTCGGTCGCGTTCGTGGCTGGCTGGTTGCTCATCGGCCTGCCCACCGACCCGCTCTACGCCTTCGTCTGGCTGTGGACCGCGACGATCGCCTGGAACAGCCACCGCCCGTGGCGCGGCCACCTGCGATTCGCGCGGGACTGGCTGCCGATCGTGCTGCTACTGGCCCTCTACAACCTGTCCCGAGGGTTCGCCGACAACGGGGCCATTCCGCACGCCATGGAACTCGTCGTCGCCGATGTGTGGATGTTCGGCTGGGCCACCGACGGTGTCGTGCCCACCATCTGGCTTCAGGAACGGTTCTACGATCCCGCCGGCATCCACTGGTGGGACGTGGTGGCGAGCTGGGTCTACTTCTCGCACTTCGTGGCCGCGCTGGCCGCTGCCGTGGTGCTCTGGCTACGGGACCGGCCCCGGTGGGCGGCGTTCATGCGGCGCTGGGGTTTCCTGTGTGCGACCGGCCTGGTGACCTACTTCCTCTACCCGGCCGCGCCGCCGTGGTGGGCGGCGCAGTACGGCCTGATCGAGGACGTCGCCCGCATCTCCACCCGAGGGTGGAAGGCGTTCGGCATGCACGGCGCCGGCAACCTGCTGAACGCCGGCCAGATCGCCTCCAATCCGGTAGCGGCGATGCCGTCGCTGCACACCGCGTTCGCGCTCTTCGTGGTCGTCTTCTTCATCGCCAACGTTCGGCGGCGGTGGTGGCCGTTGCTGCTCGCCTATCCGCTGGCGATGACTGCCACCCTGGTCTATTCCGGCGAGCACTATGTGATCGACGTACTGGTCGGTTGGGTCTACGTCGGGATGACCTTCCTGGTGGTTGGCCTCGCCGAACGGTGGTGGGCGGCTCGGAAGGCCCGCCGTCAGGCCGCCGCCGCGCCGGCACCGGCCGGCGAGGGCCCGACCGAGACGGGTACGGCGGCGGTACCGGCACAGCCGGCGGATGCTGCCAGCGGCGACGACCCGGAGAGTCTGCCGGACGAGCAGCCGGTGCCGCTCAGGCGGTGAATCGGGCGGCGCGGGCACGGGCCGTCAACTCGGCGGCCATCGCCCACGCCTCGGTCAGGTCCCGGTTGTGTGCGGCCGCGCCGCTGCCGCCGGCGGTGTCCGCGTGCACCGTGGCCAGTCCCAGTCGGCGTTGCACCGGCCCCTGCACCACCCGAACACTCTGGATCCGGGCGTACGGCACCAGCACGAGCTGACGGGTGATCAGCCCGCTGCGTACGGCGAACACCGCCGGGGAGAGCGTCGCCCCGAGTAACGGTTGGACCAGCGGGTTCAGCCAGCGGGCCCGGCGCGGCGGCGGGGTCGGCACCAGCCGGGCGAAGTCGACGCCGGGCAGCACCTCCCACACGATCATCCGACCGGTGTCCAGGACGCCGACGGGAAGTAGCCGGTCGGCGCGGTTGCGGCCGTCCTGCTCGGGACCGGCTGCGTAGCCGGCCACGTCCATCCGCAGCCGCAGCCACCCCTGCACCCGCCAGAGCAGCGGCCAGGTCACGGTGACCGCCTGTACCCGGTCGAGTGGCAAGGTCTGCGCACGGGTCTCCAGCAGGCCGTTGTGTGCCCGTACGGCGTTGTCGTCCCGGGCCAGCCGGAAGTCCCAGTCGTCGAGCACCCGGCGTACCGGCTGCAACAGCACCCCGGCGGTGGCGGTGATGGTGCTGGCCACGGCGATGAACGAGAACGAGCCCTCGTAGAGGAACTGGGACACGATGAAGGCCACCCCGAACGGCAGGAAGAACGCCTGCGGGGTGAGCAGTTGGCTGATCAGCAGATCCCGGTTGACCACCGTGTGCAGCAGGCGGCCCCGCGCTGGGGGCGGGGCTCCGGTGGCTACGGCCTCCGGGGCGACGCCGACCGGCGGTTGGGGGGCGTGGCCGGCGAGGTTCAGCAGCCGGGCCCGCAGCGCGACCGCGTCGGCGAGCGAGACGTACGCCAGCGGGGCCTCGGTCTTCCCGCCACCGACCACCTCCAGTCGCAGCTCGGCCAGGCCGGTGAGCTGGGCCAGCAGCGGTCGGACCACCTCGACGGCCTGCAACCGTTCCAACGGGATCGCCCGGGTACGACGCCACAGCAGACCGTCGTGGATCCGTAGCTCTCGGCCCACGATGTGATAGCCGGTGTAGTACCAGCTGACCACGGAGAGTGCGACGGCACCGAGCAGTAGGACCGTCACCAGTACGGCGAACCAGCCCAGCCCGATCCGGGACAGGGTGGACCAGGAGAGTGCTGCGACGATCACCACCAGGGACTTGGCGCTGTGCAGCAGCGGGCTCAGCGGATGCAGTCGTTGCCGTGGTTCGGGACCCGGGGGGCCTACCGGCCCCGGCTGCCCCGGTGGACTGGGTGGGCCAGGTGGCACCGCCGGCGGCCCCGGTGGGCCCAGCGGAGGGCCAGATGGCGGCAGCGGTGGGCCCACTGGTGGCCCCGGCTGATTCGGGGGACCGGCTGGCTGGCCGGGTGGCAGCGGTGCGCCCGGCTGGCTCATCGGGCCGGTCCTTGGCTGGCCGCAGCACGGGTGGAGTGGTTCACAGGCCCTCCACCCGGTCCTCGCCGAGGGCGGTGAGCCGGTCCCGTAACCGGGATGCTTCTGCTGGGCGTAGGCCCGGGACCCTGGCGTCGCTCGCCGCCGCTGCCGTGTGCAGTTGCACCGTGGCGAGGTTGAACGCCCGCTCCAACGGCCCCGCGCTGACGTCGACGAACTGCATCCGGGCGTACGGCACGATCGACAGTCGGCGGATCAGTAGGCCGTGTCGGACGAGCAGATCGTTGTCGCGTTCGGCGTACCCCCAGGCGTGCACGGCCCGTACGATCGCGACCACCCGTAGCCCGGCCAGCAGTATCACGACCACGAACGCCAGGCCGAGGAACCAGCGACCGGTCATTGCCCAGCCGATACCGAGGCCACCGAGTACCACCACCAGTCCGAAGCCGAACTGGATCAGCTCGACCCAGATGAGGTCGCGGGACACGGGTTGCCACCGTACGGTGTCGGGCCAGGGCTCCAGCGGGTCGTTGGGGCCGGTCCTCGCGTCAGGTGCCGGGACGTCGCTCAATCGGTCACCTCACTGTGCTCGTCCACGTCATCGAGGGTAGGTGATGGTGGGACCGGTGCCACCTCACGCAGGAACCCGCGCGCGTCCAGGAAGTCGCCGAGCGAGCTGCGGTGATCTGAGCAGGCGAGCCAGGTCTTGCGCCGGTCGGGATCGTGCAGCCGAGGGTTGTTCCAACGCAGTGCCCAGACACCCGGTGCCTGGCAGCCCCGGGCCGAGCAGATCGGTGGGGCGGGTCGCGCGAGGGGAGTGTCTGTCACGTCGGCGAGTCTACGGTCCTGTTCACCAGCAGACTCGCGAGTGTTTGTCGTGACCGGACCCATGGTTGTCGCCGAATGCCGGGCGTACCGAGGATTTAAGCGCCGGGCGGCCACGGGGGGAGCCGCCCGGCGACGGCTGCATCGTACACCTGGAAAACCCCTCCATGTCCACCCGCGTCCGACGTTTCGCGTTGCGACGCGCCGGTATCGGAAATCGGGTTCTCCATTTCCGCGCTTTCCGACAGACGTGCAAGGCTTAAGGCGGCAATAGTTTCCACTCATCTGACCCGTTGTGGAGGACCGGTGGCCCAGCCGACCACGCCCGACACCCCGACCTCGCCCACGGCCGGTGCCCCGACCCCGCCGTCGGCCGGCGATGTTCCGGCCCCGGGGTCCACCCCGGCCGAGGACGCCACCCTGCTCGAACGCGCGCTGTTCGAGGTCAAACGGGTGATCGTCGGGCAGGACCGGATGGTGGAGCGGATGTTCGTCGCTCTGCTGGCCCGAGGGCACTGCCTGCTGGAGGGAGTGCCCGGAGTGGCCAAGACCCTCGCCGTGGAGACCCTCGCCAAGGTGGTGGGCGGCAGTTTCGCCCGGGTGCAGTTCACCCCGGACTTGGTACCGGCGGACATCGTCGGCACCCGGATCTACCGTCAGTCGAGTGAGAAGTTCGACGTCGAACTCGGTCCGGTCTTCGTCAACTTCCTGCTCGCCGACGAGATCAACCGGGCCCCGGCCAAGGTGCAGTCGGCCCTGCTGGAGGTGATGTCCGAACGGCAGGTGTCGATCGGCGGCCAGTCCCACCCGGTGCCCGATCCCTTCCTGGTGATGGCCACCCAGAACCCGATCGAGCAGGAGGGCGTCTACCCGCTGCCGGAGGCGCAGCGGGACCGGTTCCTGATGAAGATCCTGGTCGGCTATCCGAGCGACGCCGAGGAACGCGAGATCGTCTACCGGATGGGGATCGCGGCCCCCGAACCGTCGCCAGTGTTCACCCCCACCGAGCTGATCGCCCTGCAACGCAAGGCCGACCAGGTGTTCGTACACAACGCCCTGGTCGACTACACCGTACGGCTGGTGCTGGCCACCCGGTCGCCGGCCGAGCACGGCATGCCGGACGTCGGGCAACTCATCCAGTACGGGGCCAGCCCGCGCGCCTCGCTGGGCATCGTCCGGGCGACCCGGGCGCTGGCGCTGATGCGCGGGCGCGACTACGCGCTGCCGCAGGATGTCCAGGACATCGCCCCGGATATCCTGCGCCACCGATTGGTGCTCAGCTACGACGCGCTGGCCGACGACGTACCGGCCGACCACATCGTCGGCCGCATCATGAGCACCATTCCGCTACCGTCGGTCGCCCCCCGGCAGAACGCCGTCGCGACACCACCGGTCAGCCCGCCGCCGGGTGCCGGCTGGCCCGGACGGATGCCGTGACGGCAAGCGGCGCCTGGCCGGCCGATGGGTCGATGGCCAGCGAGTCGATGGCCAGCGGGTCGACGAGCGGAGCGCCGTCGGGCCGAGCCGAGGCGGTGCTGTCTCGATTGCAGCTGCTGGTCACCCGCAAACTCGATGGCCTGCTCCAGGGCGACTACATCGGGCTGCTACCGGGACCCGGCACCGAGGCGGGAGAGTCACGGGAATACCGCCCCGGTGACGACGTACGGCGGATGGACTGGCCGGTCACGGCCCGGACCACCGTGCCGCACGTCCGGCGGACGGTCGCCGACCGGGAGTTGGAGACCTGGCTGGCGGTGGACCTGTCGGCCAGTCTCGACTTCGGCACCGGCCGCTGGCTCAAACGGGATCTGGTGGTGGCCGCCTCCGCAGCCGTGGCGCACCTGACCGTACGCGGTGGCAACCGGATCGGCGCGGTGGTGGGCAGTGGCGGCACCGGGCCCGCTCCGGCCACCGGAAAACCCGCCAGGTGGGCCACCGGCAGGTCAGCCGGGGCAGCCTCCGGTAGGTCAGCGGGGGCAGCCTCCGGCAGCTCGGCCGGGCCCGACGGGATACTGCGCCTGCCCGCTCGCCCGGGCCGCAAGGAGGCACAGGGGTTGCTGCGGGCCATCGCCGGCACCGAGGTCCGCCCGGGTCGCAGCGACCTCGGTGCGTTGATCGACATGCTCAACCGACCGCCGCGCCGACGCGGAGTGGCGGTGGTGATCTCCGACTTCCTGGCCCCGCCCGAGCAGTGGGGGCGTCCCCTACGAAAGCTGGCGGTACGGCACGACGTGCTCGCCATCGAGGTGGTCGACCCGCGTGAGTTGGAGCTGCCCGACGTCGGGGTGCTCGCGCTGGTCGACCCGGAGACCGGCGAAATGCACGAGGTGCAGACCGCCGACCCCCGCCTGCGTCGCCGTTACGCCGAGGCGGCCTCGATTCAGCGTTCCGCCATCGCCAACGAGCTACGCGCCGCCGGGGCGGCGCACCTGCGCCTGCGTACCGACTCCGACTGGCTGCTGGACATGGTGCGGTTCGTCGCCGCGCAACGACACGCACGTACCCGAGGGACGACACGATGATTCGTTTTCTGCAGCCGTGGTGGCTGCTGGCCCTGCTGCCCGTGCTCGCCATCGCCGGGTTGTACGTCTGGCGACAGTTGCACCGCCGGTCGTATGCCATGCGGTTCACCAACGTGGACCTGCTTCGTACCTTGGCCCCCAAGGGGCTGGGCTGGCGGCGGCACGCCGCCTCCGGGGCGCTTCTGCTCAGCCTGATCGCCCTGGCCACCGGCATGGCCCGGCCGTCGATCGACACCAAGGAACCGCTCGAGCGGGCCACCATCATGCTGGCCATCGACGTGTCCCTGTCCATGCAGGCCGGCGACGTGACCCCGAACCGGCTGGAGGCGGCCCAGGAGGCGGCCAAGCAGTTCGTCGCCGAGCTGCCCCCGACGTTCAACCTCGGCCTGGTGGCCTTCGCCAAGTCCGCCAATGTCCTGGTGCCGCCCACCAAGGACCGGCCGGCGGTCACCCAGGCCATCGACGGTCTGGTGCTGGCCGAGGCGACGGCGACCGGCGAGGCGGTCTTCACCTGCCTGGAGGCGATCCGGTCGGTACCGGCCGATGGTGCTGCGGAGATCCCACCGGCCCGGATCGTGCTGCTCTCCGACGGTTACCGCACCTCGGGACGGTCGGTGGAGGAGGCGGGCGCGGCGGCCCAGGCGGCCAACGTGCCGGTTTCCACGATCGCCTTCGGTACCGACGCCGGCATGGTGGACATCGGCGGCCAGGTCCAGCGGGTGCCGGTGGACCGGCAGGCGCTCGCCCAGCTTGCCGAGGCCACCCAGGGCTATTTCTACGAGGCGGCCTCGGTCAGCGAGCTGAAGCAGGTCTACCAGGACATGGGCAGCTCGATCGGGTTCCGTACCGAGCCCCGGGAGATCACCCAGTGGTACGCCGGCATCGCCCTGCTCTTCGCGCTCTCGGCGGCCGGGATGAGTCTGCTGTGGACATCCCGGATGTTGTGACACCCGACCGTCGAACGACGCTGGGTGGGCTGTGCCGGTGCTCAGTTGCCGGCCCAGCCCACCGGCTCGACTGGCTAGGTGCCGATCATCGTCAGACTGTCGATCGCCGCAGGGGACAGCCGTGATTTCTCCAGGCCGGCCAAGGGCAGCCAGCTAACGGCACAGGTGGAGTCATCGGTCTTGGTGACCGCGAGTGGTCCGGGTGTGACATCGACGAGGTAGAAGAGCCCCACCAGATGCCAGTTCACTCCGAGCCGATGAGCGGTGTACGTCCGCGCCGCCACCAGTTGGGCGGCATGGAGCCCGAGACCGGTCTCCTCGTACAGCTCACGTGCCAGCGCCTCCTGCGGTTGCTCGCCCGGATCGATTCCCCCACCGGGTAGATGCCACAGTCCAGGCAGGAAGATCGGTGACGTACTCGAGAGCTGCGTGAGTAGCAGTCGACCCTCCGTGACGGCAATCGCATATGCCGAGACGCGCGAACGTATCTGACTCTCCATGCTGTCGATATCGCCGATGTCGGATGTCATCAGATTCCTCCGTGGATACTGCGGCCTTCAGGCCGGAGAGGAAGCGGACTCCTGCGGAGCAGGTCAGGGGTAGCCGATTCGCCGTCGAGG